>NZ_JAKRNR010000022.1:0-56659 GCF_022346685.1 Sphingomonas sp. ACRSK
GCGTCGGCGGAGCAGCCGGTTCACCGAAGTTGAAGGTCAGGCCACCCAGGATGCTGTGCGATCGGAAACGACCGTCGTAGCCACGACCCGTCACGTCGACGAGGTTGACGTCCTCAGCGTTGAAGAAGCGGTACTTCAGCGACACGTCCACGTTCTCGGACAGCGGCGCGCGGATACCCGCAATCGCCTGCCATGCGAACACCGTGTCGGAGTCGTCGAGGAACGAGCCGTTCTCGTTGAGGCGATAATCGCTCGCCTTGACGCGTGCGATACCGGCACCGGCGCCGACGAAGCCCGACACGCCGTCGTCTTCGCCGAAGTCGAGCATGGCGTTACCCATGAACGACAGGGCCGAGGTGCTGCCGCCGGCGTCATAGTCGCCTGCGGCGGCCGAGCCGAGACCGCCTGCAGCACCGTAGACCGGGATTGCGGTGGTGGAACGATAGCTGTCGAGCGATGCGCTGCGATAGCTGACCTCGGCTTCAACGCGGAACGCGCCGAAGTCGTAACCGACAAAGCCACCGACGTCATAACCATAGTCGTGGTCGACGGTGGAGGTGCCACCAGCCGGCGTCGAGAGGTCATAGTCGATATCTTCGACGATCATCGCGCCGCCTTCCACGCCCACGTACCACGCGTTGTCGCGGGCAAGGGCGGGAGTCGAAAGCGCAGTGGTCGCGAGCGCCAATGTGACGGCAAGCTTCCGCATTCTATTCCCCTTTCATGGTTGTCCTACGGACAGCGCAAACTCCCTACTTCGGCCTTCGTTTCCGCGCAAGCGAACAAAAACCAGCAGTGTTGCGGAACTGCAACATCTATTCGGCGTTGCCGGCCACCAACTGCTCCAGCACCGCCTGCTCATTGGTCGCCGCCATGCGCAGGTGCGCAAGCGCGGCCGCGCAGGCGGCAGCGATCGCCGCCTCCGGGATGGGTGGCGTCTCCATGGGGCAGCTCCGTCACTGTTGGGCAGAAGGGTCCGGCGCGGGCTCTCCCCGCGCCGGGGAAGGGTCGCTCAGGCCGCGGCGAACTTCATCAGCTTGATCGCCTCCGAATTGCTCACCTGTCCGCCCACGCGCTTGGTCGCGTAGAAGTGCACGAACGGCTTGTTCGAATAGGGATCGCGCAGGATCTGCGTCTCCTGCCGCTCGGCGATCAGGTACCCCAGCCGGAAATTGCCGAACGCGATCGACAGGCTGCCGGGCGCAATGTCCGGCATCTCCTCCGCTTCCACTACCG
The DNA here is from genome assembly GCF_022346685.1 of Sphingomonas sp. ACRSK. NCBI lineage: Bacteria > Pseudomonadati > Pseudomonadota > Alphaproteobacteria > Sphingomonadales > Sphingomonadaceae > Sphingomonas > Sphingomonas sp. ACRSK. The sequence goes on from NZ_JAKRNR010000022.1 coordinate 1,237, forward strand.
GATAGCCGAGCAGCGTATCGGGCTGGCCGGACACGAGTCCCGGCTGCCACAGGAACGCACCGTCGGCGGTCTTGAGCTTGCGGATGCGGGTCGAGGTCGCCGCATTCATCACGAACACCGCACCCTGGCGATACGGCGCGCGCAGGCTCTGCACCAGGTCGATCAGCCGGTCCTGGGGCTCGCTGCCGAAATCCCCCGCCTCCCCGCTCGGTAGATACTGGAGGGTGCCGAACGCGCGGCCCGCATCGCCTGCCGTGGAGACCGGCTCGCGCAGGAAGCCCTTGGGCTGGTTGATCCCGCTGCCGTCGACGAAGGCCCGCCCCTCGGCCGCCGCGAACTCGGCCGCGATCTCGCCGGCCAGCCATTCCTCCACGTCGAAGGCGGCATCGTCCAGCATCGCCTGGCTCGCCGCCGGATTGGCATAGAGGTCGCCCATTGGCGGCGACACCTCATGGAAGGTCGGCGTCGCCGTCTCCGGCCGCGCCGCCGTTTCCGACGCCCAGCCCGACGGCGTGCCGCCGCTCGTCACCAGCTTGCGATAGCCGGCACTCCCGACCTTCACGACATTGGCGATGGCACGGATCGGGCTCGCCGACTTCAGCAGCGTGTCGATCTGCCGATCGATCTCGGTCGGCACGGCATAGCCGCCGCTCTCCCCGATCGTGCCGGTGAACGCCTTCATCTCCAGGGTCGCGCCACTGCGCACGAAGCCCTCGAACGCGGCACCACCCGGCCGGGCGGCCGCCCCCGCCAGCATCGGCCGCGCCGCCGGCGTCCCCGCGCCCTCCACGCCTGCGAAGCTTGCTTCCAGCGCATCTGCCTTGGTCTCGATCATCACCGTCTCCCGCAAAAGAAAAGGGCGCCCCACCGGGACGCCCTCACCACGCTTCAAAGCCCTGCGCCTTCAGTCGGGCGCCACCGCATGCACCCACGCCAGCGGCTGCATCGGCACCGCCACCAGGCTCACCTCGAGCAGGTCGAGCCGCTCCAGCTCGCGCCACCGCCCGTGCCGCGCCGCCTGCACGCGATATCCGAACGACAGCCCGCCCAGCGCGCCGTCCCGAACCAGTCTCGCAAGCTCCGGCAGCTCCACCCGCCCGATGACGCGCAGGCCCCGGCTGTCCTCCGCCAGTTGCTCGATCCGCCCAACCGGCGCTCCCCGGTGCTGCCAAAGCAGCGGCACCGGCCCCGATCCGGCAAAAGCGCCCGCACGCACCACGTCGCCGCCCCGGTCCGGCACGTCGAAGATCGCGGCATAGCCGGCAAAGCGCACGCTCATCGCACCCACGCGCCGAACCCGGTCTTCACCGCCACGCCCACCAGCACCAGCGCCAGCAGCATCCGCACCACCCATCCGATCGCGGCGCGCGCGGCCGATCGCTTGGCATCGCGCCAGGCGGCCAGCAGTTCGCGCAGCTCCTTCATGTCGCCATGGGCGGCCCCGTCCTCCAGCCCCAGCCGGGTGAGCGCGCGCGTCGCGCCGACCTCGCCCGCTTCCTCCACCATCGCGCGCAGCGTCGCCAGGTCGGCACCGTCCTGCCGCGCCTGGCCCATCAGCTGCGCCAGCACCTGCGCATTGTCCATCGCCGCCTCCGCCTGTTACGTCCGGCCATGCGCCGCCGGCTCCGCATCGTCCTGTTCGCCGCATTCGCGGCCCTGCTCTCGATCGCGTTCGTGATGCCCTTCGTCCGCGGCAAGCAATGCGCCGCGCAGGGTGGCCGCTTCGAGCGCACCACCCTCACCTGCACCCTGCCAACAGCCTACCCGCGCTGACCCGCCTGCGCGGGAGCACAAGAACTACAGCCCCGCCCCCGACACCGGCCCTACGCCGACCATCGCGCGCTTCTCCTCGCGCGTCAGGAAATCCGCCCCGCTCACTTGGCCCCACAGCCGCTCGCGGTCCTCCGCCAGCGCCGGCACCCGGTCGAGGTCCACCGACAGCGCCGGATCCGCGAAATGCCCGCCGAGCCCCTGGCTCAGCTCCGCCAGGATCCGCTCGGCAAGCGGCAGGATCGACAGCCGCCACAGCGCGCGATTGGCCTCGCGATAATTGGCATAGGTGTTGTCGCCCGGCAGCCCCAGCAGCATCGGCGGCACCCCGAACGCCAGCGCGATCTCCCGCGCCGCCTGTGCCTTCAGCCCGTTGAAATCCATGTCGGCCGGCGTCAGGCTCATCGCCTGCCACTTGAGGCCGCCTTCCAGCAGCATCGGCCGCCCGGCGTTGGCGGCGCCCGCAAAGCCCGCCTCCATCTCCGCGCGCAACCGGTCGAACTGGTCGCGCGACAGCACGCCGCCGTCGCCCGGATCATAGACCAGTGCCCCCGACGGCCGCGCGGCATTGTCGAGCAGCGCCTTGTTCCATCGGGCCGCCGCATTGTGGACCGCGATCGCTCCCGCCGCCGCGCCCAAGCACCCGAGCCCATAATGATCGTCGAGCGGATGGAACGCCTTGATGTGCACCACCGCTGTCCGACCGCGGCCATCCTCCGCCGCCAGCCGCTGCACCTGCGCGCCCACCCGATAGCGGAACGCCACCGGCCAGCCGTTCGCATCCGGCTCCACCGTCACCCGCTCGGGCCGAAGCGCATAGAGCTCGCCCACCCCGCCGCGGCCGTCGTCCAGCAACTGCACGAACGCATTGCCGTGCAGCAGCAGCTGCGCCGCGATCGTCTCGACCAGCACCTGGCCTGCCGAGCGCCGGCACACCAGCCGCACCAGCTCCGGGTCCGCGCCCGTGACCGGCGCGGCCGCCACGCCCTCCGCCACCATCCGGACCGCACGCTGCGCGATCGCATTCTCCAGATAGCCCGCACGCACCTGCGCCTCGTAGCTCGTCGGCCAACTGCCCAGCGCCGTGACCGATCCGCCCGCCGACAGCGCCGGCCGCCGTCCCTCGCCCGCCGTGCCGTGCGCACCCAGGCTCTTCCTGCCGAACCATTTCATGATAGCTTCCTCCGCCAAGGAGAGTCGAATGCCGCAAAGCGCACACTTCGCCCTGTTCCCCGCATCGCTGATGCTGTTCTGGCTGGGCGGCATGTTCGTCTGGGCCGGCTGGCGCATCCGCCGCCAGCAGGTCCGCCCCGCCGGTGGCGAGCCCTATGCCCGCTCCGCCATCCGCCATCTCACCATCGGCGGCAGCGTCTGCGCCGCCGCCTTCGTGCTTCTGTTCCTGTCGCTCTTCACCTGATCCAGGCTCACAGCCCCCGTACCGACGCGGGCCCGCGGCGGCCGAGCATCAGCTCGTCCATCGCCCACACCAGCGCGTCGGCACGGTCGGGGGACCGGCCAGGGCCCTCGTAGCCGCCGCCTGCCACCAACCCGCACAGCTCGTCCTCCAGCGCCGGGAAGCTGCCGGCATGCGCGATCCGGCCGCGCTCATAGAGGGCGGCGATCGGCTCGGCCCGCGCCGACTTGCCGCGCGACGCATGCACCAGCCGCACCGGCAGCGCCGCCTCGGCCGTACGCAGCACCGTCTCCACCATCGCGCCGCCCTGGTTCGCCTCCGCCACCACCCGGTCCGCATCGTGACGCGCCGCACAGGCCGCCACCGCCCGCGCCCAGCCGTCCGGCGTCAGTCCGGAGGCGCTCGCATCCTCCAGCACATAGCCGCGCCCGTCCCCACCCAGGCCTGCCGCCACGATCCCGCACGCATCCCCTTGCGCACTCGCGGGCGGGTCGACGCCTACCACCACCCGCACCAGTTCGGGCGTGGTCGCGACGCGGCACCGCTCGATCAGCCCGCGCGTCCATAACGCACCCTGCACATCCTCCAGCAACTCCCCGTCGAGCTCCTGCCGCCCCAGCCGCGTGCCCGCATATTGCGCGGCCATCGCCTCGACGAAGCTCGCCGGCAGGTGCGGGTTGTCCACCGTCCGGCCGTGCGTCTCGTGCACGCCCGGCAGCGTGCGCACCCGCCGCAGCAGCGCGCCCGGCTTGGGCGTGGTGGTCACCACCAGCTGCGGATGCGTGCCCAGCCGCATCCCCATCATCAGATTGTCCCAGGCCGCATCGCCCAGGCGCCACTTGGCGATCTCGTCGCACCAGCCGGCGTGGTGCTCGGGGCCGCGCAGCTTCTCGGGCGCCTCCGCCGAATAGGCAAAGGCCTTTGCCCCCGATGCGAAGTGCAGCACGCCTCCCTTCCACAGCATCGGCTCGTCGTCGTGCGCGCTCGCCTGCAACCCGCCCTCGCCGCCCACCATCACCCGGTGCACGTCGTCCAGCGTCGCGCCCACCAGCGCGATCCGCGCCTGGGGGTGGCTGCGGGCGAATTCGGACACCCACTCCGACGCCGCCCGCGTCTTGCCAAAGCCGCGGCCGGCCAGGATCAGCCAGATCCGCCACCCTTCCGCGGTCGGCAGCTGGCCGGGATGCGCCCAGCGCTCCCAGCGGTGCAGCAGCTCACGCCGCTGCTCCGGCGACAGGATCGCCAGCGTCGCTGCCTGCGTGGCCGGGTCGGCACGGGCCAGCGCCCGCATCGCCGCCTCGCGTTCCTCCGCGGGGCTCACGCATTGCCCCCCTCCTGGGTCCGGCGCGCCCGCGCTTCCTCCGCCGCATGGCGCTTGCTCAACATCGCCAGCCGCTTGAGGATCGCGGCATCCGTCTTGTCCGCCGCGCCCGCGCCTGCCCTGGCGCGCTTGCCGCTCGGCGCTTCCGCCTCGCGCTGCCGCTCGATCAGCCGCAGCGCGAACAGCACGTCCGGGGTTTCCAGCGGATCGTTCGACGCGCCGGTCAGGACCGCGGCCGTGCGCTCGATCAGCATCGCCTCCAGCCGGTCGTATCCGACCCGCAGCGCGGCGCGCCAGCCTTCCGCGAAGCCGGCATCGCTCCGGCACGCCGCATAGGCCTGCAACGGCGCGATCGCGACCGCCTCGGCGGCTGCCTCTACGCTGCCGGTCGCCGCCAGGTGATCCAGAAACGCGCTTTGCACCCCAACGCCGATCGAGCGGGTGCGCCCCGTCCCCGATGCTGCTTCCGATCCCGTCCCGATCTGCCGCGCCATCGCCCCTCCCCCGAACGCAAGACGGGGCCGCAACCCTTCGGCTCCAGCCCCGCCCGCAATTCCTCAGCGTTCCTGTCTTGTTCCACATCAGCGTGACGATGTCAAGCACTTTGTACCTGTTTGGTTCGTCGTCCGAAATCTCCTCGGCGCCTGGGCTACTCTCCGGTAGGAGAGCGCGCATGACCGTCTCTCCCCGCCCGCCGCTCCTTCGCCGACTCACCGCCAGCATCGACGGCTACAGCATGCTCCTGATCGCGACGGTGGTGGTGGCGACGCTGCTTCCCTGCCGCGGCCGCACGGCGGACGGCTTCGCGCTCCTCACGCAGGCGGCGATCGCGCTGCTCTTCTTCCTCCACGGCGCCAAGCTGTCGCGCGCGGCGATCGTCGCCGGCCTCACCGCCTGGCGGCTGCACCTGGTCGTGTTCGCCGCCACCTTCCTCATGTTCCCGCTGCTGGGGCTGGGCGTGGAGTGGGGCTCCTCCTGGTTCCTCTCCCCGGCACTCGCGCAAGGGCTGCTGTTCCTCACCCTCCTGCCCTCCACCGTCCAGTCCTCGATCGCCTTCACCGCCATCGCCCGCGGCAACGTCCCCGCGGCGGTGTGCAGCGCGTCGCTCTCGAACATCGCCGGCATCTTCATCACGCCCGTGCTCGTCGCGCTGCTGATGGGCGTGTCTGCCAGCGGCGGCGACTCGCTTGCCGCCATCGAGGAGATCGCGCTCCAGCTGCTGCTCCCCTTCGTCGTCGGCCATCTCGCCCGCCCGCTCGTCGGCGGCTTCATCGAACGGCACAAGCCGCTGGTCTCCACGGTCGACCGCGGCTCGATCCTGCTCGTCGTCTACACCGCCTTCAGCGCCGCGGTGATCGAAGGGCTCTGGCACCGTGTGCCGGTCTGGCAGCTGGTGCTGGTCACGGCCGTCTGCTGCGTGCTGCTCGCGGTGGTGCTGTTCGCCACCCGCACGCTGGCGCGCCGCCTCGGCTTCTCGCGCGCGGACGAGATTGCAATCGTCTTCTGCGGTTCGAAGAAGAGCCTCGCCTCGGGCGTGCCCATGGCGGGCGTGCTGTTCCCCGCGGCCCAGGTCGGCGCGCTCATCCTGCCGCTGATGATCTTCCACCAGCTCCAGCTGCTCGCCTGCGCCGTCATCGCCCGGCGCTATGCCGAGGCGGATCTTCCCGCCGATGCTTGACACAGCCCGCCCGCTCGGGCGCAACACATGCCCGTCGCCCAAGGATGAGAACCGGATGATCAAGACCCTGCTGCGTGCCGCCGGCCTGTTCGCCTTTGCCGCCTGGACGACGCCGCTCGCCGCGCATCAGACGGCCGCACCCGCTGCCCCGGCGCAGACGGTCGACGCCGATCCCGCCCTCTGGGTCGTGAAGGACGCAGACACCACCATCTATCTCTTCGGCACCATCCATCTGCTCAAACCCGGCCTCAGCTGGTTCGACGAGGCGGTGAAGACCGCCTTCGACCGCAGCGACGAGCTGGTGCAGGAGATCGTGCTCCCCGATCCGCAGACGGTGCAAAAGGCACTGATCGCAACCGCCATCAACCCCACCGGTCCCGGCCTCGAAGAGCGGCTGCCCGCCGACACCCGCAAGGCCTATCTGGCAGCGCTCGCCGATGTCGGCGTGCCGGCGGCGAGCTTCGACCGCTTCGATCCGTGGTTCGCGGCCACCAACCTGACGGTGCTCAAGCTGGTGAAGGCCGGCTATGATCCCAACAGCGGCGCCGAACAGGCGCTCACCGCCGCCGCCAAACACGCGGGCAAGCGCGTGACCGGCCTCGAGACGCTCGAACAACAGTTCGGTTATTTCGACAGCCTGTCCGAAAAGTCCCAGATCGCCTTCCTCACCGACACCATCAAGCAGTTGCCCGATGCCGAGAAGGAAGTCGGCAAGATGGTCGCGCAATGGTCGGCGGGCGACCCGGATGCGCTGGCCGAGACGATGAACGAGGGGCTCGACGCGACGCCCGAAGTCGCCAAGATCCTGCTGGTCGACCGCAACGTCCGCTGGGCCAGCTGGATCGCGGATCGCATGGCAAAGCCCGGCACCGTCTTTGTCGCGGTCGGCGCCGGCCATCTCGCGGGCAAGGACAGCGTCCAGGCGCAGCTCGCCGCTCACCGTCTGAAGGCCGAGCGCGTCCCCTATTGATGCGGCCAGGGAGCGGTTCGCGCGAACGCTCGTTGTCGCCACAGCCTCCAGCAAAGGACGCCGCATGGCCGACACCGCTCCCCGCCCCTTCCTCGGCCTCGTTGCCGGCATCGCCGCCGGGGTCGTCGCCTCCGCCGCCATGGCCGGCTTCCAGGCCGCCGCTGCCCGCCTCATGCCCTCCGACAGCGAGGACGATCCCGCGACGGTGAAGGCCGCCGACCGCGTCAGCCGGGCCGCTACCGGCCATCCGGTCGCCGAGCCGAACCGCGCCGCCGCCGGTCAGGCCGTCCATTATCTGGTCGGGGCCGCGCTGGGCGGCATCTATGGTGTGCTCGCGGAATATCAGCCCGCCACCCGACGCGGTTTCGGCGGCGCCTATGGCCTCGTCACCTCGCTGCTGGTCGACGAAGCCGCCGTCCCGGCCGCGGGCCTGGCGCCCGGCCCATGGCAGGCGTCGCTCGCCAGCCATGGCTACGGCCTCGCCTCGCACCTGGTCTACGGCATGGCACTGGAAGGCACCCGCACCCTGGTCGCCGGCCGCCGCTGAGCGCCGCCGTCCAGCAGCACTCCCGATCGTACCCCGGCGAAGGCCGGGGCCCAGTTGGGAAACCTGGCGGCTTTGAGGATCCGGCCAGCCAGGAGGTCTTGCTCCCCGCCTACAGCAGCAACCAATCCTCGCGCGTACGGCCGACCGCACCGCCGTTCTGCCGCCGCGCCAGTTCCTGCTCGGCGGTATAGCGCACGTCCTCGTCCCGGTCGGACAGGAAGCCGTCGAGCGAATCGTCGTCGATCTCCGTCCACTCGCGCCCCCGGTCCGGGCCATAGCGCACGCGCGGCAGCAGCCCGGGCAGGTTCGACCATTCGATCAGCTGCGCGATGCTCGCTTCGTTCAGCATGTCGCGCAGGTGGAATGCGGTCACATAGGCGTCCGGGAAGGCGCGATGCGCCGGCAGGCCGCGCTCATGCTCGATGCCGTGCGGCCGCCGCCAGTAGCGCAGCATCTGGTTGGAAAAGCCCGGCGAGTCCGGCCAAAGCCGCAGCGCGCATTTCCAGGTGCAGATCCAGTCGGCGCCATGGGTCAGCGGCGCCGTGCAGAACTTCTGCTCGAAATCCGCCCGGTGCGCAGCCAGCGCGATCCGCCGCGGATAGGGATCCAGCACCCGCCGCGCGACGTCATGCCAATAGGGCGCGTCGGCGACCTGCTCGTCCAGGATATGGTGGATGGCCTGGGTGACGGGCGGGATCATCCGGCCCGGATTGACGAGTTGCGATCCGCCCTCGCCCACCAGTTCCCAGCGCCCGTCCTCGCCCAGCGCCACATCCTGCCAGCCGATCTCGCACACCCCATGCGCAGGGGGTGCGTTGCCGGTGGTTTCGAGGTCGATGACGCGAACGATCTGGGGGGAAGCCATGGCCCCGAAATGGGGCAGGCGGGCGCGAATTGCCAGCCCGCGCGTTCCAGACCGGTTGTCGCTTGCCGCGGCAGGCTGCGGGCCGGGCACCCTAGCCCGGCCCGCACCCGATCAGTGCGCCGCCTGGGGCCCGCGCTGCAACCCGCTCAGCGCCAGCTGCTCGTCGATCTGCGCCATCAGCCGGTCGAGGCCTTCCTGGCTCTTCGCTTCGGCGCGCGCCACCAGCACGTCCTGGGTGTTGGACGCGCGCAGCAGCCACCAGCCGTCCGGCGTGTTGACGCGCGCGCCGTCGGTGCGGTTGACGTCCGCGCCGGCCGCTTCCAGCCGCTCCAGGATCTCGTCGACCACCGCGAACTTGCGGCTCTCGTCCACCTGGAAACGCATTTCCGGCGTGTTGATCATGTTCGGCATCGCACCGCGGATCTCGGTCAGCGACTTGCCGATCATGTGCACGGCGCGGATCAGCCGCACCGCCGCATAGGGCGCGTCGTCGAACCCGTAATAGTCGTGCGCGAAGAAGATGTGGCCCGACATCTCGCCCGCGAGCGGCGAGTTGGTTTCCTTCATCTTGGTCTTGATGAGGCTGTGGCCCGTCTTCCACATCAGCGGCTCGCCGCCCAGCTCGGCGATGCGGTCGTAGAGCGCCTGGCTCGCCTTCACGTCGGCGATGATCGTCGCGCCCGGCAGTTCCTTCAGCACCGGCTCCGCGAGGATCGACAGCAGCTGGTCGCCCCAGATCACCCGGCCGGTGCCGTCGATCGCGCCGATGCGATCGCCGTCGCCGTCGAAGGCGATGCCGAAGTCGAGGTTCTTGTCCGCCACCAGCTGCTTCAACGCCGCCAGGTTCTTTTCCTCGGTCGGGTCGGGGTGGTGGTTGGGGAAGCGCCCGTCGATGTCGGTGAACAGCAGGTGGTGCTCGCCCGGCAGCAGCTCGGTGAGCTTCTCGATCACCCGGCCTGCCGAACCGTTGCCGGCGTCCCAGCCGATCCGGTACGCGCCGCCGGCATAGCCTGCCATCAGGCGCCCGACATAGGCGTCCTCGATGTCATAGTCGCTGACGGTCCCTTCGCCCTCTTCCCAGTCGCCCTCGGCGCCCATGCGGCCCAGCTTCTGGATGTCTTCGCCGAAGAACGGCTTGTGCTGCAGCACCATTTTGAAGCCGTTGTAGTCGGCCGGATTGTGGCTGCCGGTGATCATGATGCCGCCGTCGACCTCCAGCGTCGCCTCGGCGTAATAGAGCATCGGCGTCGGCCCCAGGCCGACCCGCACCACGTCGACGCCGCTCTGGGTCAGGCCCTGGACCAACGCCGCCTCGAGCTCGACCGAGGACACGCGGCCGTCGCGGCCCACCGCCACGCGGGTGCCGCCGGCGCGGCGCACGATCGTGCCGAAGCCGCGGCCGATCGCGGTCGCATCCGCCGTCCCCAACGTTTTGCCGACCACCCCCCGGATGTCATATTCGCGCAACGAGGTGGGGTCGAAGACGTGGGTCATGAAATTCTCCCTGAGAGTTGTCGCCTCAGATCGCCCGACGGGCTGGAAAGTTCAATTCCGCAACCGGCCGAGCAGCACGTCGCGGGCTGCATTCACCCGACGCGTGAGGTCGGCCGATCCGCCGCGGTCGGGATGGACGGCGCCCACCAGCCGTCGATGGGCGGCGCGGATCGTCGCCTCGTCCGCATCTGGGCCGACGCCCAGCACCTGCCGCGCCTCGGCCTCTCCCGACAGCACAGGCTTGCGCGGGCGCAGGTACAGCCACAGCCCCACCAGCACCGCCGCGACCAGAAGGACCTTCAGCATCAGGCAGCGGCAGAGGGCACGACCGGGTCCGGCAGCGCCAGCCCGGCCATCATCTCGCGCAGTTCCTGGCGCGCGGCGACATGGCTCAGCCCCATCGCACCGAACTCGCGGCTGTCGAGCATGGTCAGCCCCTTGGGGAACAGCTCACGATAGATCACGCGCTCAGACAGCCCCGGGATCACCCGGAAGCCGACGCGCTTGGACAGCTGCTCGATCGCCTCGGACACGCGGCGCATGTTGCGCGCCTCGATGTGCTGCAGCCGGTTGCGCAGCACCACCCAGTCGATCGTCGACCCGTCGGCGCGGGCGCGATGCTTGCGCGTTTCCCAGATCAGCTCCGAATAGAAGCTCGGCCGCGTGACCTTGAACGTCTCCGGATGCACCTGGCCGATCAGGTCGAAGTCGACGAAGCTGTCGTTCATCGGCGTGACCAACGTGTCGGCGTTGGTGACGGCCATGCGCGCGAACGGATCGTCGCGTCCCGGCGTGTCGATCACCAGATAGTCGGCCTCTTCCGACAGACGCTCCAGCGTGTCGGTGAAGAACTCCATGCTCTCGCCGTCGTGGGTCGCATGGATCGGCATCGGCAGGGTGCCGCCCTGGCGCCGCGCCGTTTCGGCGCGATTGTCCAGGTAGCGACCCAGCGTGCGCTGGCGATGGTCCAGGTCGAACGCCGCCACCCGCGCCCCCTTGGCGGCAAGTGCGATCGCGACGTGAACCGCGGTCGTCGACTTGCCCGTGCCGCCCTTCTCGTTGGCGAACACGATGACGTGCAATCCGTTTGAGGCCGTGCTCAAGGTGCCTGCTGTCCCCTGTTGGTACCCTGGTGCTGGTGCCATGGTGTTGATCCCGTGGCGGCACCCCCATAGAAGGCCGCCTTCTCATTCTTACCGGAGGCATTGGGGCCGTGCAAACCATCCGTCAGCTCGACGCGCTTCGCGACGCGCTGGCTTCTTACCGCGCCGCAGGGGACAGCGTCGCCCTCGTTCCGACCATGGGCGCGCTGCATGCCGGCCACATGGCCCTGGTCGATGCCGCGCGCCGCCGCGCCAACCGCGTGGTGGTGTCGATCTTCGTCAATCCCAAGCAGTTCGGCCCCAATGAGGATCTCGCCCGCTACCCGCGGCGGGAGATGCAGGATGCCCGCATGCTGACGGAAGCAGGCGCCGACGTCCTGTGGATGCCCTCGGTCGAGGAAATCTATCCCGAGGGCTTCGCCACCACCGTCTCGGTGTCCGGCGTCAGCGACATCCTGGAGGGCGCGCATCGCGCCGGCCACTTCGACGGCGTCGCCACCGTCGTCGCCAAGCTCTTCGGCCAGGTCCGCCCCGACGTCGCCCTGTTCGGTGAAAAGGATTTCCAGCAGCTGGCGGTGATCCGCCGCATGGCGACCGATCTCGACCTGGGCATTGAGGTGGTGGGCGTGCCGACCCAGCGCGACGACGACGGCCTCGCCCTCTCGTCCCGCAACCTCTACCTCGATCCCGACGAGCGCCAGCGTGCCGTCGCCCTCCCCCGCGCGCTCGGCATCGCCGCGCGCACGCTAGAAAAGGGCGGAGCTGCCGACGAGGCGCTCTCCCAGGCCCGCGACATGCTCGCCCAGGCCGGGTTCGAGACCGACTATATCGCGCTGGTCGATGCGGAGACCTTGGGCGATCCTGTTCCCGGCCACCCGATGCGCCTGCTCGCCGCCGCCCGGATCGGCAACACCCGCCTGATCGACAACGTCGCCGTCCTGCCTGCCTGACCGGCACCAGCCTCCCACCGGCGCGTTCCCCACCACAAGGACAGCCGCGGGAGGCAGGATGTGCGCAATCTGGATTTCACCGACTGGCACAGCGTGCTCACCACGCTGGTTGGGCTCGCGCTCTTCACGCTGATCGGCGTCGGCACCCGGCTGGTGATGATGATGACCATCCAGCAGCGTCGCGAACGCATGAACCGGCAGATCAACGAGCGGCTCCGCACGCTGATCGCCGCCTACAAGACGCTCGGCGGCTCGTTCACCGGGGATCTGACCGTCGATCCCACCCACCTGCGCGACCTGCGCCGCCGCAGCGATGCCGGCGCCGCTACCGAGCCGATGGCGGCGCTCGACCTCACGGCAGAGCGCGCCGCCGGCTCCGAGCGCACCCGCCGCATCCGCGACGCCGTCGAAGCGGCGCTTTCCGACATCATCCTGCTGGGAACCGAGCAGCACGTCCGCCTGGCCCGGCAGGCGGTGGAGGAACTCGTCGCCGGCCATCCGGTCCACACCCACGCCCTGGTGGTGGCGTTGCGCGACTTCATCCGGGAGGCGCTGGGCCTCGATCCGATCCCCGCCGACCTCGCCATGCCGCTCCAGGGCCCCAGCCGTCCGACCAGTTCCGGGGCGCGCGGAAAGGAAGGCGAGCGCGGCGGCAGCGGTGGCGGTGGTGGTGGTGGCGGCGGCGGCATGGGAGGAGGCATGGGCGGCATGGGCATGGGCGGCGGCACCGCCCTTGAGGACGACGCCCCCCGTCCTCGCTCCTGATGTGACACCCCCGCGCCCGGCGACGGCGCCGCCGACTTGGTTCACCCCGCCAGGCTCGCCCGCCCGCCCGCATGCCGCTCCAGTCGCCCGGCAAGCTCCAGCTCCAGCAGCACGATCTGCACCACGGCTGCGGGGAGCGCGGATTGGCGGACCAGCTCGTCCACGGGCACCGGCACGGGGCTGAGCAAGTCCGTCACCCGCCGCCGTTCTGCCTCGCCGGCATCCTCGGCGACCGGCTCGGCCGCATACCGGCTGCCCGGTGAGCGGACGCTGCGCGGATCGATCGGGCGCAGCATCTCGGCCACGTCGGCTGCCGACTGGATCAGCGTCGCTCCTTCCCGGATCAGCAGGTTGCAGCCCTGCGCCCGCGGGTCGAGCGGACTGCCGGGCACCGCCATCACCTCGCGCCCTGCTTCCGCCGCGAGGCGCGCAGTGATCAGCGATCCCGACTTGGGCGCCGCCTCCACCACCACCGTCCCCTGCGACAGTCCGGCGATGATCCGGTTGCGATACGGAAAGTGCCGCGCGCGCGGCTCCGTCCCCGGCGGCTGCTCCGCCACCAGCAGGCCCCGCTCCGCCACCGCCTCCTGCAGCGCGGCATTCTCCGGCGGGAACGCGATGTCGATCCCGCTCGCGATCACCCCCACCGTACCGCCGGCAAGCGATCCCGCATGCGCCGCGGTGTCAATCCCGCGCGCCAGTCCAGAGACGACGGTGATCCCCTCGCCTGCCAGCGCCTCGGCCAGCTGGCGCGCGAATCGGCAGGCGGCAGCCGACGCGTTGCGCGCGCCGACCATCGCCACGCACGGCCGCGCCAGCAGCGCCAGCCGCCCTCGCAGGATCAGCGCAGGCGGCGCATTCTCGATCTCTGCCAGCAGCGGCGGATAGTCGGCATCGTCCAGGAACAGATAGCGCGCGCCCAGCCGCTCGGTCCGCGCAATCTCCCGCCGCACCGCGTCCTCTGAGGCGATCACCGGCGTGCGCCCGCCGCCGCGCGCGGCCAGGTGCGGCAGGGCGTCCAACGCGGCGGTCGCGCTGCCAAAGCGCGCAACCAGCTGGCGATAGGTGATGGGGCCGACGTTCGCGGAACGGATCAGCCGGAGCCGATCGATCCGCGGGTCGGCGTCAGCCACCCTTACGGCTGCCGACGCGGGGCTCGGTGCCGTCGAGCAACCGGCCCAGATTCTCGCGATGCTTCCACAGCGCCACCGCGGCCATTCCCAGCAGCAGCAGGACCAGGTCGAACTGTCCGAACCAGGCGGCGCTCACCGGTGCGGAGATGCAGGCGGTCATGCCCGCCACCGAGGAGATGCGCAGCAGCGCCAGCAGCCCCAGCCAGACGACCGCGAACACCAGCGCGCTCGGCCAGTGGAGCGCGAGCACCACGCCCAGCATCGTCGCGACGCCCTTGCCGCCGCGGAAGCCAAGCCAGACGGGATAGCAATGGCCCAGGAACGCAGCCCCCGCCGCGAACGGGCCATGGCCGGGGAACAGCCATTCGGCCAACACCACCGCAAGCGTGCCCTTGGCCGCGTCCAGCAGCAGCGTCGCCGCCGCCAGCCCCTTGCGCCCGGTGCGCAGCACGTTGGTGGCGCCGATGTTGCCCGATCCGATCGCCCGCAGGTCGCCCGCGCCGAACCACCGCGCGAGCAGCAGCCCGAACGGGATCGCGCCCAGCAGATAGCCGAGCAACATTGCGCAAAGCGCCGGCGCCGATGAGAAGTCGGTTGGCAAGACTGATTTCGTACCCCTGTTGCCCCGACGCTAGGCGTTTCGGTATCGGGGCGCAACAACCTCGATCAAAGCGGGAACGTCTCTCCGCGCGCAAGGATCTGCCCCGCATGCCCGACTCCCGCCCGATCCTGTTCTTCGATTCCGGCGTCGGCGGTCTGTCGGTGCTCGCCCCCACCCAGCGGCTGCTGCCACAGGCGCCGATCGTCTACGCAGCCGACTCGGCAGGCTATCCCTATGGCACCCGCAGCGAGGCGGAGATCGCCGCACGCGTCCCGGCACTGCTCGGGCGGTTGGCAGAACGCTTTCATCCCCGGCTGATCGTGATCGCCTGCAACACCGCCTCCACCATCGCGCTGCCGGCGGTGCGCGCCGCGCTCGACCTGCCCGTGGTCGGCACCGTCCCGGCGATCAAGCCCGCGGCCGAGTTGAGCCGCACGCGCGTCATCGGCGTGCTCGGCACCGAGGCGACGGTGCGCCAGCCCTATGTCGACGATCTGGCCACCCGATTCGCCGCCGACTGCCGCGTCCTGCGCCACGGCTCGGCCGCGCTGGTCGCCCTTGCCGAGGCGCGCCTGCGCGGGGAGGAGGCGGAGGACGACGCCTATCGCGCCGTGCTGGCGGGCCTGCTCGACCATCCCGACGGCGATCGGATCGACGTGATCGTCAACGCCTGCACCCATTTCCCGCTGGTGGCGGACCGGCTGGAGGCGGCCGCCGGGCGCCCGGTGCGGTTCGTCGACGGTGGCGAGGGCATCGCGCGGCGCGTCGCCCATCTCCTCGACGGCGCCGACTGGCCCGACGCGCCGGGCGAAGGCGCGGCGGTGTTCACCGGCGCCGACGCTGCGATCGAGTTGCTCCGGCCTGCGCTCGCCCGCTTCGGCTTGACCCAGATCAAACTGCTGTAATCGAACGGTCCGCTCGCTCTAAACGAGGCTTTGAGAGTAGAAAAACAAGGGTCCTGTCGTTATGCAGACCGGCATGTCCAGCGACGAAACCGTTCGCGCGGTCGATTACAGCCGCGTCTTCAACCAGGCGATCGACAGGCTCCATGCCGAGGGGCGCTACCGCGTCTTCATCGACATTTTGCGCAACAAGGGCATGTTCCCCAACGCGCGCTGCTTCGCCGGGCATAACGGGCCCAAGCCGATCACGGTCTGGTGCTCCAACGACTATCTGGCGATGGGGCAGCACCCCAAAGTCATCGCCGCGATGGAAGAGGCGCTGCACGACGTCGGCGCCGGCTCCGGCGGCACCCGCAACATCGGCGGCAACACCCATTATCACATCGATCTCGAAAGCGAGCTCGCCGACCTGCACGGCAAGGAAGGCGCGCTGCTGTTCACCAGCGGCTATGTCTCGAACGAGGCGACGCTGGCGACGCTCGCCAAGGTGCTGCCGGGCTGCATCATCTTTTCCGACGAGCTCAACCACGCCTCGATGATCGCGGGCATCCGCAACTCGGGCTGCGAGAAGCGCGTCTTCCGCCACAACGACCTGGAGCACCTCGAAGAGCTGCTGGCCGAGTCGGATCCGCAGGCGCCCAAGCTGATCGCGTTCGAAAGCGTCTATTCGATGGACGCCGACATCGCGCCGATTGCCGAGATCTGCGACCTCGCCGACAAGTACAACGCGCTGACCTATCTCGACGAGGTCCATGCCGTCGGCATGTACGGTGCACGCGGCGGCGGCATTTCGGAGCGCGACGGCGTCGCCGACCGCCTCAACATCATCGAGGGCACGCTCGGCAAGGCGTTCGGCGTGATGGGCGGCTATATCGCGGCCGATCGCACGATCATCGACGTGATCCGCAGCTATGCGCCCGGCTTCATCTTCACGACCTCGCTGTCGCCGGTGCTGGTCGCGGGCGCGCTCGCGAGCGTCCGCCACCTCAAGGCGTCTTCGGACGAGCGCGAGGGCCAGCAGGCCGCCGCCGCCAAGCTCAAGGCGATGTTCCGCGACGCCGGCCTGCCGGTGATGGATTCGACCACCCACATCGTGCCGCTGATGGTCGGCGATCCGGTCAAGGCCAAGCGGGTCAGCGACATCCTGCTCGCCGAATACGGCGTCTATGTGCAGCCGATCAACTTCCCGACCGTACCGCGCGGCACCGAGCGCCTGCGCTTCACCCCCGGCCCCGCCCATGACGAGTCGATGATGCGCGAACTCACCGACGCGCTGGTCGAGATCTGGGGCCGCCTGGAAATGCGCCGCGCCGCCTGACGTTCGTGTGCTCCTGCGCAGGCAGGAGCCCAGGGCGACAAAGCACAACGCAGGATACCTCTAGACTCCTGCCTGCGCAGGAGCACGCCTCGCGCTACGTGCGCGCCGCCAACGCCGCGCGCGCATCCTCGCAATCACGCGCGATCTGCGCCTTCAGCGCATCCAGCCCGTCGAACCGCCACTCCGGCCGCAGATACTCGATCAGCGCGACTTCGATCCGCTGCCCGTACAGGTCCCCGGAGAAGTCGAAGAAATGCGGCTCCAGCAGCTCCAGCGGCGGCTCGATCATCGGCCGGATGCCCAGGTTCGCGACCCCGTCGAGCACGCGCCCGTCCGCCAGCCGCCCCCGCACCGCATAAATGCCGTACGCCGGGCGCAGATAGCTGCCGAGCGTCAGGTTGGCGGTCGGGAAGCCCAGCTCCCGCCCCAGCCGCGCGCCCGGCTCCACCACGCCCTGGATCGCGAACGGCCGGGTCAGCAGCGCCGCGGCCTCCGCCGGCTTGCCCGCCTCCAACAGCGCGCGGATGCGGCTGGACGAGACCGGCTCGCCCCTGTCCTCGACCGGTGCCACAGTGTCGACGGAAAACCCCTGCGCCGCGCCCAGCGCCGCCAGCACCGCGACATTGCCGTCGCGTCCCTTGCCGAAGGTGAAGTCGGCGCCTGTCACTACGCCGCCGATCCCCGCCAGCCCGCGCAGCCGCTCCTCCACGAACGCCGCGGCCGACAGGCTCGCAAGCCCCGCATCGAACCGGAACACCAGCATCGCATCGGCGCCGGCTTCGGCGAACAGGCGCTCGCGCTGGTCGAGCGTCGTCAGCCGGAACGGCGCGACATCGGGCCGGAAGTGGCGGATCGGATGCGGGTCGAACGTCGCGACGATCGCGGGTCGTCCCTCGGCATGCGCGCGCGTCACCGCCCGGCGCACCACCGCCTGGTGCCCGAGGTGGAAACCATCGAAATTGCCGAGCGCGACGATCCCGCCGCGCAACCCTGCGGGGACCGCCGAGCTGCCGTCCAGCCGCTCCATGCCCCGCGCTATAGGGAGGTACGTGGAGTTCGCAAAGCTGTCCTCCTGTGATCAGGCGACAGCTCTCGCCATCATCAATGGCTTAGCGGGAGGCGGCGTTCGGGTGTCCTTCTCCGACACCTGGGCAACAGCGCGTTCGCGAGCCGACGCAATTTTTCCGCCGTCCCGCGCCACGTACTCCATTATCCGGAAGCTAGCTTCGTCCCCAGCATCGTCCGCCTCGCCCGATTTGATTAGGTTCTGGTGCCAAGAACCTGCCGCGGCAAGGATGGGTCGCTCGTCGAAGAACGCGTCAGCGTCCGGCACGAGCTTTTCGACCTCGGTGACAAGGTACCGGTCAACATAGGGAGCGAATTGCCGGTAGATCGTGGCACCGCCGATGACGAAGACCTGCTTCGTGTCTGAAGCAATTTTAAAGGCGCGAAAGAGCGCCTCCTCGACGCGGCCGACTGCCAAGCAATTCGCATCTTCATCGAAGCTACTGGCATCATGGGTGACAACGATGTTGGTACGTCGGGGCAGACAGCCGCCGAGCGAGCTGTGCGTCTTTCGGCCCATGATGACGATTTGGTCGAGGGTAGTCTCTCGGAAGAACCGGAGATCCGAGCGCACCTTCCACGGCAGCCGGTTCGCTGCTCCGATGGCGCCATCGGCGTTACGCGCCACGATGGATGTAAGCACTGGCATAATCCGCGAACCCCTTGCCCCGGGGTGTGACAGACGGGATTCGGCCTGTGAATCCCTACAGCTGCTTTTTCTGGGTACAGACGCGTTAACATGCCCTGAAAAGGCTGTGGATAACCTGTGGACTAGATCGCGACCGGCGCCTTGATATGCGGCTGGGCGACATAGTCGTGGAGCACGAAGTCCTCCAGTTCATAGCCGTCGATGCCGTCCGGCCGGCGCAGGATCTCCAGCCGCGGCAGCGCGGTGGGCGTGCGCGACAGCTGCTCGCGCGCCTGGTCCAGGTGGTTGAGGTAGAGATGGCAATCCCCGCCCGTCCACACGAACTCGCCGACCTCCAGCCCGCACTGGTCCGCCAGGATATGGGTCAGCAGCGCATAGCTCGCGATGTTGAACGGCACGCCCAGGAAGATGTCGGCCGAGCGCTGGTAGAGCTGCAGCGACAGCTTGCCGTCGGCGACATGGCACTGGAACAGGCAGTGGCACGGCGCCAGCGCCATGGCCGGCAGGTCGCCGGGATTCCAGGCGGAGACCACCATCCGCCGCGACGCCGGGTTCGCCTTCAGCGTCGCGATCAGCTCGGCGATCTGGTCGAGGTGGCGCCCGTCGGCCGTCTCCCAGTCGCGCCACTGCTTGCCATAGACGGGGCCGAGGTCGCCCGATTCGTCGGCCCACTCGTCCCAGATGCTCACCTTGTGCTCCTGCAGCCAGCGCACGTTGGTGTCGCCGCGCAGGAACCACAGCAGCTCGACGATGATCGAGCGCAGGTGCAGCTTCTTGGTGGTGAGCACCGGGAAGCCCGCCGAAAGGTCGAAGCGCATCTGGTGGCCGAACACCGAACGGGTGCCGACCCCGGTGCGGTCCATCGTCTCCACGCCCGTGTCGAGCGCGCGCTGCATCAGGTCGAGATATTGCTGCATGCTGCCGGCGTAGCGGCTGCGCGTGCGGAAGCCTAGCCTGCCTTGGGCGCCGGCTTGTTCAGCCGGCACGGGCGGATCGCGCTCGGCTCCGGCCGCGGCCCCACCGCCTGGAAGGTCGCCAGATAGCCGCCCGCGGACGGCATCGGCCGCATCGACACCTGGCGATAGCCGACCGCCTCGAACTCGCAGCGCAGCAGCGCCGGCGGCGTGCCGTGATTCTGCGTTGCACGGTTGGCGTCCACCACCACGACCAGCCCATCCGGGCGCAGCGACGGTCGCAGGTGCCACAGGAACGCATAGGGCTCGGCGATCTCATGGTACATGTGCACCATCAGCACCCGGTCGAAGCTCGCCTCGGGCAGCCGCGGGTCGTCGGCCTTCCCCAGCCGCACGCTGACGTTGTCGAGCCGCTCGCGCGCCACGCGCTGCGCCAGGGCGTCGCGTACCTCCGGCACGATGTCCTCGGCGAGCACCCGGCCGTCCGGGCCGACGCGCTGGGTCAGGCGGATCGTGTAATAGCCCTCGCCCGCGCCGATGTCGGCGACTGTCATCCCCTTGGCGATGCCGGCGCCGTCCATCACTTCCTCGGCCTCGTTCAGCCGGTCGCGCGCTTCTTCGGTCGACCAGCGCGCGGACACGATGGTCGCCACCGGCCGGTCGGCCGCTGGGAAGTCGGACGCCTTCGCTTCGGACTTGCGCTCGGGCAGCTTGGGCTCGGTCGCGTCGCAGGCGCCCAGCAGCAGGGCGCACGCCCCCACCGCCGCCGCCCCGGCCCATGCCGTGCGTCGCCTATCCAGCTCAGGCAAGACCCGCCCCACGATCAGTCGACGTCCTCCACCTCGACGGTCTCGCCGGTCACGCGCTGCGACAGCGCCGCTGCCATGAACGGGTCGAGCGCACCGTCGAGCACGTCGCCCGGCGCCGTCGAGGTCACGCCCGTGCGCAGGTCCTTCACCAGCTGGTACGGCTGGAGGACATAGGAACGGATCTGGTGGCCCCAGCCGATGTCCGTCTTGGTGGCATTCTGCGCGTTCGCGGCCGCCTCACGCTCGGCGAGTTCCCGCTCGTACAGGCGCGCGCGCAGCTGGTTGTACGCCTCGGCCTTGTTCTTGTGCTGCGAACGCTGGTTCTGGCACTGCACCACGATGCCGGTCGGCAGGTGGGTGATGCGCACCGCCGAGTCGGTCGTGTTGATGTGCTGCCCGCCCGCGCCCGATGCGCGGTACGTGTCGATGCGCAGCTCGCTCTCGTTGATCTCGATGTCGATGTTGTCGTCGATCACCGGATAGACCCACACGCTCGAAAAGCTGGTGTGGCGCCGTGCCGCGCTGTCGTACGGACTGATGCGCACCAACCGGTGCACGCCGCTCTCGGTCTTGGCATAGCCATAGGCGTTCTCGCCCTTCACCAGCAGCGTCGCCGACTTGATGCCCGCCTGCTCGCCGGCATGATAGTCGATCAGCTCGACCTTCATGCCGCGCCGCTCGGCCCAGCGCGTGTACATGCGCTGCAGCATGCCCGCCCAGTCCTGGCTTTCGGTACCGCCGGCACCCGAGTTGATCTCGATATAGGTGTCGTTGGCGTCGGCCTCGCCGGACAGCAGCGCCTTCACCTTGTCCTGCTCGGCGCGTTCCGCCAGCTGGGCCAGGCTCTGCGTGCCCTCGTCCGCCATCTCGGCGTCACCCTCGGCATCCGCCATCTCGATCAGCTCGACCGTGTCGGACAGCTCCGCCTCGATCGCGCGGGTCGCGGTGATCGCCTCGTCCAGCCGCCGGCGCTCGCGCATCACTTCCTGCGCGGCCTTGGGGTCGTTCCACAGGCTCTGGTCCTCGACGCGCGCGTTCAGCTCGTCCAGGCGGCGCAGCGCGCGGTCCCAGTCGAGGAAGCGGCGCAAAAGCGCCAGCGCGTCGTTGATCTTGTCGACATGGGCTTGCGCTTCGGCGCGCATCGAAATTCTCTCCACCTTCGAAGATCCCGGATGAACCCGGGAATCTCGGGCCGCAAGGGCGGCGCTTCAATGTATCGTCAGAAAAGGAACTGCCGGCTCGGGCAGGATGGTCGTCCCCGCCCCTAGTAAATGCCGCCCTCCCTTTGCAAGAAATCGCTGTCCTGCGGTGCCGCCTGCGCCCGCGGCGCTGCCTTCTGGACCGGTGCCGCCCCTTCGCCCTCGCGCGAACGGCGCGCGCGGCGGCGCGGCTCGCTCTCCGGCTTGAACGCTTCCCAGATCACCGACGCCTTGGGATCGGTCGTCGGCCAGGCGCCATAGACCGGCTTGCCGCTCCCGCGGTCCACCCGCACCATGCGGATGCCGGCGGGCGCCGTGAACGGCAGCTTCTCCATCCCCTCGAACGCCTTGACCGCAAACGCCTTGAAGATCGGCGCCGCCAGCGTCCCGCCCTGGGCATAGCCGCCCAGGTTCCGCGGCGTGTCATAGCCGATGTAGAGGCCGCCGATCATCTGCGGCGTGCCGCCCACGAACCACACGTCGGTCGGCCCGTTGTTGGTGCCGGTCTTGCCCATCATCGGCCGGTCGAGGTCGCGCAGCGTGACGGCGGTGCCGCGCTGGACGACACCCTCGGTGATGTGGACCATCTGGTAGGCGGTCAGCGGGTCGAGCAGCTGGCGCGAACGGATCACCGGCCGCGGCATCGCCTTGCCGTCCCAGTCGCGCGCGTTGCAGCGGTCGCACGCGCGCCAGTCCTGCGGCCAGATCACCTTGCCATGGCGGTCCTGCACGAAGTCGATGACGCTCGGCTTCAGCGCGCGGCCATGGTTCACCAGGATCGAATAGGCGTTGACCATCCGCGCAACCGTCGTCTCGCCCGCGCCCAACGCATAGGAGAGGTAGGACGGATAGCGCCCTTCGCTCACGCCCAGCCGCTGGATCAGGTCGGTGACGTTCTTCATGCCCGTCGCCGCCGCCGCGCGGATCGTCATCAGGTTGCGCGACTGCTCGATGCCCCAGCGCATGGTGTGCGGCCCGGCATAGGAGCCGGAGAAGTTGCGGAAGCACTTGGTACCCAGCCGCCCGCCCTGATCCACGCAATAGGGCGCGTCGGCGATGATCGTCGCCGGGGTCATCCCCTTTTCCAGCGCGGCCGAATAGACGATCGGCTTGATGGTCGATCCCGGCTGGCGCTTGGCCTGGGTGGCGCGGTTGAACGCCTGCAGCCGCGAATCGAACCCGCCCTGCATTGCCAGGATGCGCCCGGTGCGCGGCTCCTCGACCACCATACCGCCCGAGACGCGCGGCACGGAGCGGAGCGCGAAATGGCCGCCCTCGGGCGCCACCGCGATGATGTCGCCGGCCTTGAGCGCGCCAAAGGCAGCGCCGCCCTTGCCCCGCACCGGCATCTGCGCGGCCGAGCGCGGCAGCGCGCCCGTGCTGCCGTCGGCGAAGCCGATCACCGCCGAACCGCTGTCGCGCGACACCACGATGCCGGCGCGCCAGTCGCTATAGTCCAGCCCGATGTTGGTGTTGAGCAGCGCCTGCTGCCAGCGGTCGCCGTCGATCTCCACCTGGCGCACCGGCCCGGACCAGCCGCGACCCGACTCGTACCGGATCAGCCCGCGCCGCAGCGCGTCCTGGGCAAAGCCCTGCAGCCGCGGGTCGAGCGAGGTGCGCACCCACAGGCCGCCCGCATAGACGCTGTGCGGCCCGTCCTTGTCGTTCTCGCCGAAGCGGCCGAGCAGCTGGCGGCGCACTTCCTCGATGAAATAGCCGCCGACGCGTTCGAAGCGCGGCGTCTGGCGCGGCGTGGTGCCGAGCGGCTGGGCGACCGCCCCGTCATGCTGCCCCTGGGTGATGAAGCCGTTGCGCAGCATCTCGCCCAGCACCCAGTTGCGCCGGGCGATGGCGCGATCATAGCCGCGCTCGGGCGTGTAGTTGGACGGTCCCTTGGGCAGGATCGCCAGATACGCCATCTGCGCCAGCGACAGCTGCTCCAGGTCCTTGTCGAAATAGGCGTGGCTCGCCGCCTCGACGCCGAACGCGTTCCGGCCAAGCGCGATCTGGTTGAGGTAGAGCTCCAGGATCTGCTGCTTGGTCAGCACGTCCTCGATGCGATAGGCGAGAAACGCCTCCTTCGCCTTGCGGACGTAGCTCACCTCGTTGCTCAAGAGCAGGTTCTTGGCCACCTGCTGGGTGATGGTCGAGGCGCCGATCGGCCGCCCGTCGTTGCGCAGGTTGGTCAGCATCGCGCTGGCGATGCCGGGATAGTCGACGCCGTGATGCTCGAAGAAGGTGCGGTCCTCGGCAGCCAGGAACGCCTTCACCAGCAGCGGCGGATATTCGGCATAGGACAGCTCGACCCGCCGCTCGCGGGCATAGCTGTGGATCGGCGTCCCCTCGATCCCACGCACGTTGGTGGGCAGCGGCGGCTCGTAGCTGCGCAGCGCCTCCACCGACGGCAGGGTGCGGATCAGGAAGTACCAGATCACCACCATCGCCAGGCCCGCGAGCAGCGCTGCCCAGGCGAGCAGGCGGAACCACCAGCGGCGCCGGATGCGGCGGAAGCGGGCGCGCCAGCCCTCGGGCGCGGGTTCGGGGCGGGCGGTCGCGGGATCGAAAGCGGCACTCATCGGCCGCGCGATGTAGCAGGTTTGGACCGCCGTGCCAGCAGCTTGGCCGCGGGGCGACGGTCGACCCGTCCCACCCGGGCGTCAGCGCGCGGCGAGCCGGCGCGCGAAATGCACCTCCACCGCACGCCGCACGCTCTCGGCAAGGGCTCGCCTGCCGGAGTCCGAATTGAGCCGCTTGGCGTCGTCCTCGTTGGAGATGTAGCCCGTCTCGAACAGGATCGACGGCATGTCCGGCGCCTTCAGCACCATCAGCGATGCCATGCGATGGTAGTTGGGCTTCAGCGGCACCAGCGGCTTGGCCTCGCGGCCCAACAGGCGGGCGAACCCTGCCGAAGCGTTCATGGTCTCGCGCTGCGTCAGGTCGATCAGGATCGACGAGATGTCGGCCGAGGCATCGGCCAAGTCGACGCCCGCCAGGATGTCCGCCTTGTTCTCGCGCGCGGCCAAGCGCGCCGCCTCGCGATCGGAGGCGACTTCGGACAGCGTGTAGATCGACGCCCCCGATGCGCCCTGGTTCTCCGCGCTGTCGCAATGCACCGAAATGAAGAGGTCGGCGCCCAGCCGGCGGGCGATGCCGAATCGCTCCTGCAGGATCAGGAACTCGTCGCGGTCGCGGGTCAGCGCCACGCGGACCCGGCCGGACGCCAGCAGCCGGTCGCGCATTTCGCGCGCCAGCTTCAGCGTCAGGTCCTTCTCGCGCAGGCCCCCGTCCCAGGACGCCAGCGCGCCGGGATCATGCCCGCCATGACCCGCATCGATCACCACCAGCGGCCGCCCCGCCACCCCCTCGATGCGCGGCAAGCGCCCGGCCTTGCGGGCGGCGGGCACGGTCATCCGCGCCCGCGCCGCATCGCCACCGGGCGGCGGCGCTGCGGTTGCGGCCAGTGGCGACGCCAGCAGCGCGAGCGCGCCGGCGCAGAGCCCAGCGGTGCGAAGGGTGGGTCCGAACCCGGCCCAGCGTGAAATCATAAGCCTACTCGTTGTCCGCGTGCAGTCTTGCCGGGGGCGCACCCCCTTTGCCCGAGCGATGGTGAAAGCATCGGGTTAAAGTCTTCCTAAGCCTGTCTGCCGATGCAAGCCACGTGCGGCCGTCAGGTGCCGTAGCGCGCTGTTGCCGCATCGCAACGGCAATGCTACGCAACGAATACGCCGTTTGTCGTCCACTCGACGGCCGGCGCTCTCACACCCGCCCGCCGCATCTGCGCCGACCAGCGGGGAAACCAGGTTGACGCTCGCATGAGGCATGTTCCGTCCCGTTCCAGCAGCACCGCGACAGGCGGACGCTGGTCGGTGACGTTTGGCCCGGACCACCGGTCCGGCCATGCCCGTGCGGCAGAGGCATTCATCGACCCATGCAGCGCCGCCGCGGATCCCGATCCGCCCGGCAGCGCCGCCCATGGCGCGCCGCGCCGGCCACAGGCCGCCCGCCGCGCCCGGAGACTTTTCAATGACCACGCGTATGCTGATCGACGCACGCCACCGGGAGGAAACCCGCGTGGCTGTCGTCAAAGGGAACCGGATCGAGGAGTTCGACTTCGAATCCGCTGAGCGCAAGCAGCTCAAGGGCAATATCTATCTCGCCAAGGTGACGCGCGTCGAGCCGTCGCTTCAGGCCGCGTTCGTCGAGTACGGCGGCAACCGCCACGGCTTCCTGGCCTTTTCCGAAATCCACCCGGACTATTACCAGATCCCCAAGGAGGATCGCGAGGCGCTGCTGCGCGAGGAGGCCGAGCACGCCGCCGAAGAAGCCGCCCTGCGCGCCCGTGAGGACGACGAGGACGAGGACGAAGAAGGCTACGACGACGAAGACGCGATCGCGCTGGACGCGGACGGCGACGTCGACGTGCTGGAGCACGACGAGGACGAGCACGACGAGGACGCGGGCGAAGACGCCGGCGACGAGGAAGGCGCGCCTGCGCCCTCCAGCCGCAAGCGCAAGCGTCGCGGCGGTGGCGACGATGCCGCGGTCGACGCGCTGCGCCAGCGCCGCATGAACCTGCGCCGCCGCTACAAGATCCAGGACGTGATCCGCCGGCGCCAGGTGCTGCTGGTCCAGGTCGTCAAGGAAGAGCGCGGCAACAAGGGCGCGGCCCTCACCACCTATCTGTCGCTCGCCGGCCGCTATTGCGTGCTCATGCCCAACACCGCGCACGGCGGTGGCATCAGCCGCAAGATCAGCTCGTCGTCGGACCGCAAGCGCCTGAAGTCGATCATGTCCGAGCTGCAGCTGCCGCCCTCGATGGGCTGCATCGTGCGCACCGCCGGGCTCCAGCGCACCAAGACCGAGATCAAGCGCGACTTCGACTATCTCGCCCGCGTGTGGGACGGCATCCGCGAACAGACGCTGCACTCGACCGCCCCGGCGCTCGTCTATGGCGACAGCGATCTGCTGAAGCGCGCGATCCGCGACATCTACAACCGCGACATCGAGGAAGTGATCGTCGAGGGCGAGGACGGCTATCGTCAGGCCCGCGAGTTCATGAAGCTGCTGATGCCGAGCCACGCGCGCAAGGTGAAGCAGTACGCCGACGCCGTGCCGCTGTTCCAGCGCGCGGGCGTCGAGGACCAGCTGGCGGCCATGTACAACCCCGTCGTCCAGCTGAAGTCGGGCGGCTACCTGGTCATCAACCCGACCGAGGCGCTGGTGTCGATCGACATCAACTCCGGCCGCTCGACGCGCGAGCACAACATCGAGCAGACCGCGACCGCTACCAACCTGGAAGCGGCGCAGGAAATCGCCCGCCAGCTGCGCCTGCGCGACATGGCCGGCCTCGTCGTCATCGACTTCATCGACATGGACCACGGGTCCAACGTCCGGAAGGTCGAGAAGGCGATGAAGGAGGCGCTCAAGAACGATCGCGCGCGCATCCAGGTCGGCCGCATCTCGGCCTTCGGCCTGATGGAAATGAGCCGCCAGCGCCTGCGCACCGGCGTGCTCGAGGCGTCGACCCGCACCTGCCCGCATTGCGAGGGCTCGGGCCTGGTCCGCACCGCGTCGTCCGCGGGTCTCTCGGCACTGCGCATGATCGAGGACGAGGCCGCTCGCGGCCGCGGCTCCGAACTGCTGCTGCGCTGCAGCCAGGAAGCCGCCTTCTACGTCCTCAACAAGAAGCGCGCCGACATCGCCGAGATCGAGGATCGCTACGGCGTGAGCGTCGAGGTCGCGGCGGACGGCACGCTCGAGGGCGCGCGCATGACGGTCGAGGCCGCCGGCCCGCCGCCGGCCTATCCGCCCAAGATCGCGCCCCTGCTCGAGCTGCCCGAGGACGAGTTCCTCGACGAGATCGAGGACGAGGAGGAGCTGGACGAAGCCGAGGAGGCGACCGAGGCCCGCGAGGAACAGCCGCAGCGTCGCCGCGACGAGGACGAAGGCGAAGGCCGCAAGCGTCGCCGTCGCCGTCGTGGCCGCCGCGGTCGCAACCGCGAGGAAGGCGACAGCGGTGAGGCCGAGGACGCCGGTGCCGACACCGCGGACGCCGACGAGGAAACCGAGGCCGTCGAAGTCGAGGCACTCGGTGAGGCCGAGGCAGCTCCCGCAGGCGAAAGCGAAGCCGCTGGCGAAGGTCGTCGTCGGCGTCGTCGTGGCCGCCGTGGCGGCCGCCGCAGCGATGCACCGGCAGCGGCGGGCGAGGCCGAGACTGCGCAGGACGAGGCTCCGGTCGAGACCGGCGCGCCTGCCGAGGAAGCGCCGGTAGAGGCCGCGGCGGAACCGGCTCCGGCCGAAGCCCCCGCCGAGCCAGTCGCCGAGGCTCCGGCACCGGTTGCGGAAGAGGCACCTGCCAAACCCAAGCGCACGCGTCGCCGTCCGTCGGCACGCCCTGCCGAGGCAGCAGCGGTCGAGGCAGCTCCCGTCCCAGCCGTCGAGGCTCCGGCTCCCGAGGTAGAGGCTCCCGCCGCCGAGGAGGCGCCCAAGCCCAAGCGCACCCGCCGCCGCAAGGCAGCGGAGCCTGCCGCCGAGGCTGAGGCCCCGGCACCGGTCGAGGCCGCGACCCCGGCTCCGGCCGAGGAAGCACCGGCAAAGCCCAAGCGCACCCGTCGCCGCAAGGCAGAGCCGGCAGCCGAGGCGGCACCGGAAGCGGAAGCGCCTGCAGCCGAGGCCGCGCCCGAGCCTGCCGCGCAGCCGGAAGCGGCACCGGCGGACACGGACGCCGACACCGCCCAGGCCGACGCTTCGTCCGAGGCGACCGAGGGCGCCACGCCGCGCCGCGGCTGGTGGCAGCGTACCTTCGGCGCATGACCCACGCGGCCCCTCCCGCCTGCTCAGGCGGGAGGGGCTCGCTTCACCATCGGTTCAGCCGCACATCGCCAGCAGCGCGTTGCCGGCATTGAACCTGGCGCCGGCATTGCCGATAAGGACTGCCATGAAGCGCATCCTCGCAGGCCTCGCCACCGCGCTCCTCGTCTGCGCGCAGCCGGCCGCCGCCCAGTCGATCCTGCGCGATGCGGAAACCGAGTCGCTGCTCGCCGACATGGCGCGGCCGATCGCCGTCGCCGCCGGGCTCGACCCGAAGAACTTCACCGTCGTCCTGCTCAACGATCCCAGCGTCAACGCGTTCGTGGCGGGCGGCCAGGCAGTCTATCTGCACTCCGGCCTCATCGACGAAGCCGACAACATCAACGAAGTGCAGGGCGTCGTCGCGCACGAGGTCGGCCACATCGTCGGCGGCCATGTCGCGCTCGCCGGCCGCGGGGCCGGCCCTGCCACCAGCATCTCGATCCTCAGCCTGCTGCTCGGCGTCGCCGCCGTGGCCGCGGGCGCGGGCTCGGCTGGAGCCGGCATCCTCGCCGCCGGCCAGCAGGCCGCGCTCGGCAATTATCTCGCCTTCAGCCGCACGCAGGAAACCTCTGCCGACGCCGCCGGCGCCCGCTATCTCGGCGCCGCCGGCGTCAATGGCGCGGGCATGCTGTCCTTCTTCAAGAAGCTCCAGAACATGGAGTACCGCCTCGCGATCCCGCAGGAGAACAGCTACAACCGCACCCACCCCTTGAGCGGCGAGCGCATCAGCGCGCTCACCGCAGATCTTCAGGCGCAGCCCGCCTGGGGCAAGCCGACCGATCCCGCGCTCCAGGAACGCTTCCTGCGCGTCCAGGCGAAGCTGCGCGGCTACGTCAACGATCCCAAGGAAACGCTGCGGCGCTATCCGGCGAGCGACAACAGCATCCCGGCCCATTACGCCCGCGCCTATGCCTATCACCTGACGGGCTATCCCGATCAGGCGCAGCAGGAGACCGCCGCGCTGGTCAAGGCCAAGCCCCACGACCCCTATTTCCTGGAACTCCAGGGGCAGATCCTCCTGGAGTCCGGCCGTCCCGCCGACGCGCTCGCGCCGCTGCGCGAGGCCACCCAGCGCACCAACGCGCAACCGCTGATCGCCGCCACCTTCGGCCACGCACTGATCGCGACCGAGGATCCCGCCCATCTGGCGGAGGCCGAGAAGGTGCTGCGCCAGGCGGTGGGCCGGGATCGCGAAAACCCGTTCGCCTGGACCCAGCTTGCCACCATCTACGAGCGCAAGGGCGATCAGCCGCGCGTGGCGCTTGCCATGGCAGAGCGGGCGAGCCTGATCGGGGAGCCGCAGATGGCGCTCGCCAGCGCCCGCGCCGCGGTCGCCGGCCTGCCCGAGGGAAGCTCCGAGCGGCTTCGCGCGCAGGACATCCAGATGATCGCGCAGAACGAACTCGACGAGCGCAAGCCCAACCGCCGGCGCCTTTCCGCGCAATAAGGACCCCGATGCCGCGTAATCCTATCCTCGCCTTCGGCGCGCTGCTGCTTGCCGCGCTCCTGGGTGCCGCCGCCTTCGCGCTGCTGCAGCCGCTCCTTCCCGGCAGCGGCCGCGCTCGCACCGAGGCGATCGTCCGCGACTATGTGCTCTCGCATCCCGAAATCCTGCCGGAAGCGATGCAGAAGCTCCAGGAGCGCGAGGTGGGCAAGGCCGTCGCCGCCAACCGCAGCGGCATCGAGACCCCGTTCGCCGGCGCCTGGGCGGGCAACCCGCAGGGCGACGTCACGCTGGTCGCCTATATGGACTATGCCTGCGGCTATTGCCGCGCGAGCCTGCCTGCCATCGACAAGCTGCTCGCCGACGATCCCAAGGTCCGCATCGTCTACCGCGAGCTGCCGATCCTGAGCCCAGGCAGCCGCACCGCTGCCGAATGGGCGCTCGCCGCCGCCGAACAGGGCAAGTTCCGCCCCTTCCACGCCGCGCTCTATGCCGAGCAGGATCTCGGCGAGGATGCGATCGCGCGCGCCGCGGCCAAGGCCGGGCTCGACGTCGCACGCGCGCGTGCCGCCATCGCCTCGCCGGCCATCGCGCAGGAGATCGCGCGCAACCTGCAGCAGGCGGGGCAACTCGGCGTCACCGGCACGCCGACCTGGGTGGTCGGCGACCAGATGCTGAGCGGCGCGGTCGGCTATGAAGGGCTTTCCGCGGCAGTCGCAAAGGCGCGCGCAGCCGCCTGATCCATCCGCCGCATCGCCCCTGCCGCCCGGGCGTTATGCTGCTAGGGTCGCCTCGCCGCGCCGCCGCCCTACGAGGAGCTGTTCCATGCGTCTGTCCCCGCGCCTGATCCTTTCCCTGGCCCTGGTGCCGCTGCTCGCCGGCGGCTGCGTCGCCAAAACCGCCTGGGACGTCGCCACCGCGCCGGTGCGCGTCGGATCGCAAGTGGTCGACTGGACCACCACCAGCCAGGACGAGGCCGATCGCAACGCGGGCCGCAAGCTACGCAAGCAGCAGGCGGAGGAAGAACGCCAGCGCCGCAAGGAAGAGAAGCGCGCGCGTGAGGAGGAAAAGCGGGCCCGCGAAGACGCGGAGCGCATCCAGCGCGACCAGCCCTACTGAGCGGCGCCCTCCGCCAGGATGCTGGCGATCGCGCGGAGCACGTCGGGCCGCAGCTGAACGCCCAGGTGGCTGCTGCGGATCTCGATCGCGCGGCAGTCCTCACTCCGGCAAGCGAGCCCGTTCACCAGCCCATCGCTCCGGCTCCAGATCGCGGTGGCGGGCACCGGCAGCGGGCTTCGCACCAGCTCCGCCAGCGCCAGCGTTTCCGCGGCATCGATCCGGTCGCCGGTGATCCGCTGATAGGCGCGCCACACCCGCGTCGCACGCGCCGGGCCCGCATAGGGGGAGGAGACGGTGATCACCTCCCGCACCCGGCCCGGCATGCGGTGCGCGGACAGCCGCGCCATGATCCCGCCTAGGCTGACGCCAATCAGCGTGACGGGCGCACCTGCCTTTTCGGCCAGTTCGTCCACGCGCGCGAACAGCCGCTCACCCTCCGCACCGATCGTCCGGCGGCCCAGGTTGCGCCCCAACCCCCAGCCGCTCGCCCCGTAGCCGAGCGCCGTGAGGTAGCGGACCATCACCAGGTTCGATCGGTCGGAATTGAACAGCCCGGGCAAAACTATCACGGGGCGGCCGTCGCCGCCCTGGCCCGTCACTAGTGCCCGCCATCCGATGGCCAGTTGCGCCACGCCCCAGGCGGCGCGCGGCCATTCGACCAGTGTGTGGCGAAGCGGCGGCGGCCCCAGCGGCGGCCTCACCGTAGCCATGCCATCACCGTTGCGGAAAACGGCGTCCACGCCCCCATGCGCACGCCCGCATGGCGCAGCGCCTCACCAGTCCAGCTGTTGCAGGTGCGGATCGCGCTGTAGCGGCCGTGCGCCGCGTAAAAGGCGTCCGACCGCCCATAGCCCGGCTCGCTTCCGGCGCGCCCGTCCGGGCCCACTGCAAAGCTTCCGCGAATGAAGCCGGCCAGCCGGCGATACTCCTCGGGCCGCAGCAGCACGGAGCGCACGCTGGCCTCCTCCACGGGCTCTGCGAGATGGCCGACATGGAGCACCGTGTCCTCGCTGCCGACTGCCGCGCGCAGCACCGTCTTCGGGCTCAGCTCGCCCCAGGTCGGCGTGCCGATGTAGAAGGCGCGGTCTCCCCAGCCGATCGACAGGTGGCTGTGCCCGGCAAAGCGCGGGTCGCGCAGGTCCTGCGGCTGCACCAGGTCGCGCCAATCCACCCCCTCTGCCGCCGGCACGATGATGCTGGTGTGGATGCCATTGTCCTCGACCCAGACGCGCACGCCCGCCTCTGGCGGCGCCCAGCCGCGGTTGAGCGCAAAGGCGCCGCCGACCAGCCCCGCCACGCCATAGCCGACCACCAGCGCACCCAGCCACGCCAGCAGGCGCAGCAGGCCGCGCCCGGTGCGGCCGAGCAGGGGCGGGCTGACGGTCAGATGTCCAGCGCCCAGCCGTCGCGCCCGGCCGGATCGATCGGCGCAGTGGGGACATAGCGTTCCGCGCCCGCGCGCAGCCGCAGGATCGTCCAGTCGTTGCGATCGTCGCGCGCCTCCAGCGTGCAGCCGCACGCCGTGTACGCGCCGATCACCTCGCTCGCCTGCCGGCCGAGCAGTCCCGCCAGCACCACCGTCGCATCCGGCGCGGCGATCGCCGCCACCTCCGGCGCCATCGACACCAGCGGCCCCGCCAGGATGTTGGCGATCAGCAGGTCATAGGGCGCGCGCTCGGTGATCGCATCGGCAAGCGCCCCGTCGGCGACCACCAGGTCGATCCCCGGTACCGCGTTCACCTCCGCATTCTCGCGCGTGACGTCGACGGCGACCGGATCGATGTCGGTCGCCAGCACCCGCGCCTCGGGCCAGAGCTCGCGCGCGGCAAAGGCGAGCAGGCCCGTGCCCGTGCCGATGTCGATCACGTCGGTGAAGCGCTCGCCTGCCAGCCCGTCCAGCATCGCCAGGCATCCGCTGGTGGTCTCATGATGCCCGGTTCCGAACGCACGCCCCGCCTCGATCCGGAACACGCGGGCGCCCTCCGGCGGCGGCGCGTCCTGGGCGGCGGTGTGGACATAGAAGCGGCCGACGTGGAGCGGCTCGAGCCCGGCCTGGCTCATCGTCACCCAGTCCTCGTCGTCCAGCTGCTCGATCGCGGGCGCACGTTCCCGCGCGCTGGGCACCAGCGCCTGCAGCGCCGCGATCGCCGCGTCATTGGGCTCGACCTCGAAATAGGCGTCCAGGTGCCAGCGCTCGGCATCGTCCTCGACGTCCTCGGTGGTCATCAGCACGGGCGCGGAGTCGAGCCCCAGGTCCTCGGCGGCGTCGATCGCCTCCGCCTCGGCGCGGGTGCACGGCAGGGTCAGTTTCCAGCTAGGCATGGGAGTCCTTCTTGGCGGTCCGGCGGTGCCGGACCATGGCGGCACCAGCCCGCTCCCCCACCCGGCCACCCATAGGATACTGGCGTCGGGTGGCCGGGTGAGGGAGCGGGCCCGTACCGAACAAATTCAACGCACGTAGCTCGCGCCGTTGATGTCGAGCACCGCGCCCGTCATCGACGGCGGCGCCTCCAGCGCCAGAAAGCGCGCGGCGGTCGCCACCTCTTCCGGCATGGCGACTCGGCCCAGCGGAATGTCGGCCAGCAGCGTGTCGCCGCCGCGGCTCTCCAGATAGTCGTCGGCCATGCCGGTCATGGTGAAGCCGGGGCAGATCGCGAACGCCAGGATGCCTTGCGCCGCATAGCCGCGCGCGATGGTCTTGGTCATCGCCACCATGCCGGCCTTGGCGGCGGCATAATGCCAGTGCGCGGGGCTGTCGCCGCGATAGGCGGCGCGGCTGGCGACGTTGACGATGCGGCCGCCAGTGCCGCGCGCCTGCCAGTGACGCACCGCCAGCCGGCAGAGCTCGGCCGCCGCCGTCAGGTTGATGCGCATCGTGCGCTCCCAGCCGGCGACCCAGT
The DNA here is from genome assembly GCF_022346685.1 of Sphingomonas sp. ACRSK. NCBI lineage: Bacteria > Pseudomonadati > Pseudomonadota > Alphaproteobacteria > Sphingomonadales > Sphingomonadaceae > Sphingomonas > Sphingomonas sp. ACRSK. The sequence goes on from NZ_JAKRNR010000022.1 coordinate 35,019, forward strand.
CGGCGTGCGGCAGCTCGAGCGGCGTCGCCTCGAACACGCCGGCGTTGTTGACCAGCACGTCGATGCGCCCGTCGAGCGCCTCGAGCGCCTGCTCCCACAGGCGCGCGGGCGCGGCACGATCGGAGAAGTCGGCCGGGATGCCGCTCGCGGTGCCATGGCCGATCACGCGCAGGCCCGGCGCATCGAGCGCGCCCGCGATCGCGGCGCCGATGCCGCGTGAGCTGCCGGTAAGGAGGATGTGCGTCATGCCCCGGCGATAGAGGCTGGCCGGCCGCCACGCCAGAGCCGCGCGCTCGCCGGTCCACATCGGCGCTTTGGCGCCGGCGCAACTTGCCGTACAGAACTGGCGCACCACGATATTCGCCGTCGGGCCGTTTACGTCGGCATACCCGGGCTCTTGCGTCTTGCATCACACCGCCCCCCGGGTAGATAGGCGCGGTTCGCGAAAGGAACTGACTTGGCTTCCAAACCATATGCGCGCCCGCTGTCGCCACACCTCGGCATCTGGCGCTGGGGCCCGCACATGCTGGTCTCGATTCTGCACCGCGCCACCGGCGTCGCCAATTCTGTGGGCCTGGGCCTGCTGGTCTGGTGGCTGGCGGCGATCGCCGGCGGCGAAGACAGCTATGCCACCTTTGTCGACGTCTTCACGGTGTCGGGCGGCGGGCTCAACGTGATCGGCTATGTGGTCGGCATCGGCCTGACCCTCACCGTGTTCCAGCACATGGCGAGCGGCGTCCGCCACCTCGTGCTCGACATCGGCGCCGGCTATGAGCTGCGCAAGGGCAAGATGACGGCAATGGCCACCATGGTCTTCTCGCCGCTCGCGACGATCGCCTTCTGGGCCTGGCTGCTGGTGGGGAAGCACTGATGGGTAACGGTACGAGCATCGGTCGCGTCCGCGGCCTGGGATCCGCCAAGCAGGGCACCCATCACTGGTGGCACCAGCGGCTGACGGCAGGGTCGAACCTGCTGCTGCTCCTGTGGTTCCTCTTCTCGATCGCGATGCTGCCGTCTTACGACGTCGCCAGCCTCACGAAGTGGCTGAGCTCGGGCTGGGCGGCGCTGCCGATGGCGCTGCTGATCGCCACCCTCTTCTATCATGCGCGACTCGGCCTCCAGGTCGTGATCGAGGACTATCAGCATGACGAGACGCGAGTCGTTCTGCTCGTCGTGCTCAACCTGCTCACTGCGCTCGGGGCCGGCCTCGCCATCTTCTCGATCCTGCGCATCGCTTTCACGGGGACGCCCGCCTGATGTCTGAAGCCTACAAGATCATCGACCACACCTATGACGCGGTGGTGGTCGGCGCCGGCGGCTCCGGCCTGCGCGCCACCATGGGCATCGCCGAGTCGGGCCTAAAGACTGCCTGCATCACCAAGGTGTTCCCGACCCGCAGCCACACGGTCGCGGCGCAGGGCGGCATCGCCGCCTCGCTCGGCAACATGGGTCCGGACCACTGGACCTGGCACATGTACGACACCGTCAAGGGTTCCGACTGGCTCGGTGACCAGGACGCGATCGAATATCTCTGCCGTGAGGCGCCTGCCGCCGTGTACGAGCTGGAGCACGCCGGCGTGCCGTTCAGCCGCACGCAGGAAGGCAAGATCTACCAGCGCCCGTTCGGCGGCATGATGCAGAACATGGGCGAAGGCCCGCCCGCGCAGCGCACCTGCGCCGCGGCCGACCGCACCGGCCATGCCATGCTCCACGCGCTCTACCAGCAGAGCCTGAAGTACGACGCCGACTTCTTCATCGAGTATTTCGCGCTCGACCTGATCATGGAGAATGGTCAGTGCCGCGGCGTGATCGCGCTGTGCATGGAAGACGGCTCGATCCACCGCTTCCGCAGCCATGCGACGGTGCTCGCGACCGGCGGCTACGGCCGCTGCTATTTCTCGGCGACCTCGGCCCATACCTGCACCGGCGACGGCGGCGGCATGGTGCTGCGCGCAGGCCTGCCGCTCCAGGACATGGAGTTCGTGCAGTTCCACCCGACCGGCATCTATGGTGCAGGCGTCCTCATCACCGAGGGTGCGCGCGGCGAAGGCGGCTATCTCACCAACTCCGAGGGTGAGCGCTTCATGGAGCGCTATGCCCCGTCGGCCAAGGACCTGGCGTCGCGCGACGTCGTGTCGCGCTCGATGGCGATGGAGATCCGCGAGGGTCGCGGCGTCGGCAAGGAAGGCGACCACATCTTCCTGCACCTCGATCACATCGATCCCAAGGTGCTGGCCGAGCGGCTTCCCGGCATCACCGAAACCGGCAAGATCTTTGCCGGCGTCGACCTGACGCGCCAGCCGCTGCCGGTCGTCCCGACCGTCCACTACAACATGGGCGGCATCCCGACGAACTTCCACGGTGAGGTCGTGCACAAGCGCGACGGCAACCCGGATGCGGTCGTCCCCGGCCTGTTCGCGGTGGGCGAAGCGGCCTGCGTGTCGGTGCACGGCGCCAACCGCCTCGGCTCCAACTCGCTGATCGACCTCGTCGTGTTCGGCCGCGCCACCGGCCTGCGCATCAAGGAGACGATCAAGCCCGGCACCGCGCACAACCCGCTGCCCAAGGGCTCGGAAGAAATGGCGCTCGGCCGCCTCGACCACTTCCGCAATGCCAAGGGCGGCACGCCCACCGCGCAGCTGCGCCTCGACATGCAGAAGACGATGCAGCGCCACTGTGCCGTGTTCCGCACCGACGAGCTGATGGCCGAGGGTGTCACCAAGATGGAGGGCATCTATGCGGGCATGCAGGACATCGGCATCACCGATCGCTCACTGATCTGGAACACCGACCTGGTCGAGACCATGGAGCTCGACAACCTGATCGGCCAGGCGCTGGTGACGATCCGCGGCGCGATCAACCGCAAGGAAAGCCGCGGCGCGCACATGCACGAGGACTTCCCGGAGCGCGACGACGCCAACTGGATGAAGCACACCATCGCGACCTTCGATGGCTGGGGCGGCAAGGGCGGCTCGACCAGCCTCGATACGCGTCCGGTGCACGACTACACGCTCACCGACGAGATCGACTACATCAAGCCCAAGAAGCGCGTGTACTGATCCCGTCGAAACGACGAACCCGACAAAGGGGCGGACGGCAACGTCTGCCCCTTTTTCTTTGGGCGCGACTCGCGCGTCTTCGGAACCATCGGACAGCGCCTCGGTTAGCGCGCCATGACCGACGCCACCCAATATCCGCTCCTCGCCGCGCCGCATGTCCATCTCGCCGGGCCGGTCGACCATTCCATGTACGCCAACTTCCGGCAGCAGATGGCCAACGCCCCTGCAGAAGGCTCGCTGGTGATCTCGATCTCCACCCTGGGCGGCGATCCGGAGGTCGCGCGCGCGATGGGCGACGACGTACGCCTGCTGCGCGAATATTCCGGCCGCGAGATCCTGTTCCTCGGCAAGGTCGCGGTCTACTCCGCCGGCGCCACCTTCATGGCCGCCTTCCCGGTCGAGACGCGCTTTCTGACCAAGGGCACGCGCCTGATGCTCCACGAGCGACTCATGTCCAGCTCCGTCGAGCTTTCGGGGCCGCTCAAGACGCTCAGCTACACGCTCAAGGCCAAGCTCCACGAGATCGAGCATTCGATCCGCATCGAGGAAGAGGGCTTCCGCGATCTCGTCGCCGGCTCCGACGTGCCGTTCGAGGAGCTGGTCGAGAAGGCTCCCTCCAACTGGTACATCGAGGCGGAGGAAGCCAAGCGCCGCCGCCTGGTGCTCGACGTCATCTGAGGCGCGGACCTCTCACGCAGGCCCGTACCCCGGCGAAGGCCGGGGCCCAGTTGGGTTGCGGCTTGAGGCAGGCACCCCACCGCGAGTTCGCCGCAACTGGGCCCCGGCCTCCGCCGGGCTTGTGCGCGGTTCCCCATCACCCAACCCCCCTTGACCTCAGAAAAGCGCGCTTGCCGTTTGCGACAGCGGCAGGGGTCATGTATCGGAAGCCCAAATCGCCCCGGGGCCTGCGTCGCCCCACCGCATCCAGAGCTGACGGAATCCGCGCAATGGCCGAATTTTCCCTGCCCAAGAACAGCAAAATCACCGGCAAGTCCCGCGAGCACAAGGCGGCGGCGGACGCCGGCCGGGTCAAGAAGTTCAAGGTCTATCGCTACGACCCGGACACGGGCGAGAACCCGCGCTACGACAAGTTCGAGATCGACCTCGACGAATGCGGCCCGATGGTGCTCGACGCGCTCATCAAGATGAAGAGCGAGCAGGACCCGTCGCTCACCTTCCGCCGTTCGTGCCGCGAGGGCATCTGCGGCTCGTGCGCGATGAACATCGACGGCCGCAACGGCCTCGCCTGCACGACCGCGATTGAGGACATCAAGGGTGAGGTGCGCATCACGCCGCTCCCCCACATGGACGTGATCAAGGACCTGGTCCCGGACTTCACCCACTTCTACGCGCAGTACAGCTCGATCAAGCCGTGGCTGCAGACCGTCACCCCGGCCCCCTCGGGCAAGGAGCGGCTGCAGTCGCCGGAAGACCGTGCGAAGCTCGACGGCCTCTACGAGTGCATTCTGTGCGCCTGCTGCTCGACCTCGTGCCCCAGCTACTGGTGGAACAGCGACAAGTTCCTGGGCCCGGCGATCCTGCTCCAGGCCTATCGCTGGCTCGCCGACAGCCGCGACGAGATGACGGGTGAGCGACTCGACGAGCTGGAAGATCCCTTCCGCCTCTATCGCTGCCACACGATCATGAACTGCGCGAACGTCTGCCCCAAGGGCCTGAACCCGGCCAAGGCGATCGCCGAAGTGAAGAAGCTGGAACTCGAGCGCACGCTCTGATCCTCCGGGGCCGCCTGCGGGCGGCCCCTTTCCTTGTCGGTCGCAGTCGCGACACCTAGCGCCCCTCTACGGCGCCCGACGCACCGTTGCCGACTGCGCGAACCGGCGGTGCGGGAGTGTCCCGCTTGGCCCAGGTTCTCGCCCGCTACGACTCGCTGATCGCCGCCGGCGAACTGCGCGCCGATCCCGACCAGCGCGCCGCCGCCGTCCGCCTCGATCGCCTCGCCACCGAGTTCGAAGCACCGCCGTCCCGCGGGCTGCTCGCGCGCCTCACCGGCCGGCAGGCACCCAGCCCACGCGGCGTCTACCTCTGGGGCGGCGTCGGCCGCGGCAAGTCGATGCTGATGGACCTGCTGTTCCACTGCGTCGCGATTCCCGAGAAGCGCCGCGTCCACTTCCACGAGTTCATGCTGGAGGTGCACGACCGCCTGAACGTCGAGCGCAAGCGCGAGGCGGGCAATCCCGTGCCGCCCGTCGCCGCTGCGATGGCGGAGGGCCTGCGCCTGCTCGCGTTCGACGAGATGGTCATCAACAACACCGCCGATGCGATGGTGCTCTCGCGCCTGTTCAGCGAGATGATGACGCACGGCCTGACGGTGGTAGCGACCTCCAACCGCCCGCCCGACGATCTCTACAAGAACGGCCTCCAGCGAGAGAGCTTCCTGCCCTTCGTCGCGCTGCTGAAGGAGCGGCTCGACGTGATGCCGCTCAACGGTCCCGTCGACTATCGCCGCGACCGCCTGGGGGTGATGGACACCTGGCTGGTGCCGAACGGTCCGGAGGCGACCGCCAAGCTCTCCGCGGCCTTTTTCCGCCTCACCGACTATCCGGTCGAGGACCGCGACCATGTCCCGAGCGAGGAGCTCGCCGTCCACGGCGGCCGCACGCTCCACGTGCCCAAGTCGCTGAAGGGCGTCGCCGTCTTCAGCTTCAAGCGACTGTGCCGGGAGGCCCGCGGCGCGCCCGACTATCTCGCGATCGCGCGCCACTATCACACCGTCATCCTGGTCGGCATCCCGCGCCTGGGGCCGGAGAACCGCAACGAAGCCGCCCGCTTCGTCACCCTCATCGACGCGCTCTACGAGCACAAGGTGAAGCTGCTCGCCGCCGCCGACGCGCTTCCCGAGCACCTCTACGAGCAGGGCGACGGCGCGTTCGAGTTCGAGCGCACCGTTTCCCGCCTCAACGAGATGCGATCGGAAGACTATCTCGCCGCCGGCCATGGCGAGGCGGCGGCGGACGGCGCCTGACCCGAGCGGGGGCGTTCAACCGCCTCCCCAGCCCGGCCAGCGGTGCCGCGAATGGGGCAACCGTTTGCCGCCAAGCGCGTTGTTCATCCCGCTGCAAGCTTCGGTTTTCCGCGGCGCCTGATCCTTATTGCAATTGCTTCGCAGCTGCAAAGATAGTGGGTTTCCCGGGTTGTTCGGGCTCCCCAAAGGGAGTAATGCCCGCCCGATTGCGGTTCCCAATGAACCGCGGCATCCACACGGGAGGATTCATGGCCCGCAAGAAGATCGCGCTCATCGGCGCCGGTAACATTGGCGGCACGCTCGCCCACCTCGCAGCGCTCAAGAACCTTGGCGACATCGTCCTGTTCGACGTGGTCGAGGGCGTTCCCCAGGGCAAGGCGCTCGACCTCAGCCAGTGCGGCCCGGTCGAAGGCTTCGACGCCAAGATCACCGGCTCCAACGACTATGCCGACATCGCAGGCGCGGACGTGATCATCGTCACCGCCGGCGTCGCTCGCAAGCCGGGCATGAGCCGCGACGACCTGCTGGGCATCAACCTCAAGGTCATGAAGGCCGTTGGTGAGGGCATTGCTGCCAACGCCCCCGATGCATTCGTCATCTGCATCACCAACCCGCTCGACGCGATGGTGTGGGCGCTGCGCGAATTCTCGGGCCTCCCGCACAACAAGGTCGTCGGCATGGCCGGCGTGCTCGACTCCGCGCGCTTCAGCCACTTCCTCGCCGAAGAGTTCAACGTCTCGGTCAAGGACGTGAACAGCTTCGTGCTCGGCGGCCACGGCGACACCATGGTGCCCGTGCTCGAATATTCGACCGTCTCGGGCATCCCGGTCAGCGACCTGATCGAGATGGGCTTCTCGACCAAGGAGCGCATCGACGCGATCGTCCAGCGCACCCGTTCGGGCGGCGGCGAGATCGTCGGCCTCCTGAAGACCGGCTCCGCCTTCTACGCGCCCGCGACGTCCGCGATCGCGATGGCGGAGAGCTACCTCTACGACAAGAAGCGCGTCCTGCCGGCGGCAGCGCACCTCACCGGCCAGTATGGCGTGGACAACCTCTACGTCGGCGTGCCGATCGTCATCGGCAAGGACGGCGTCGAGAAGATCGTCGAGATCAAGCTCTCCGAGGAGGCGCAGGCCAACCTCACCGTGTCGGTCGACGCGGTCAAGGAACTGCTGGTCGCGTGCAAGGGCATCGACTCCAGCCTGAACTGAGGTCCATCCTCCCCAACTCCCCGGCCCGCCGTACCCCGGCGAAGGCCGGGGTCCAGTTGGGAGCGGTTGGAAATGGATCGTGCCGGTTACGTTTACATGGTGGCGAACCGCCGGAACGGCACGATCTACATCGGGTGCACCAGCGATCTCGCGAAGCGCATCTGGGAACATCGCACCGGCGCCGTCGCGGGTTTCACGCGGCAGCATGGGTGCAAGCGCTTGGTCTGGTATCAGGCGTGCGAGGACATCGACGCTGCGAGGCTTCGCGAGCGGCAGATGAAGGAATGGAAACGGGACTGGAAGTTGCGGGAGATCGAAGGGCTCAACCCGGATTGGGATGATCTGTTCGAGCACATCGCCCGCCCCTGACCTTTCCCAACTGGGCCCCGGCCTCCGCCGGGGTGCAAGTGGAGCGAGAGACTAGATGAGCATCCTCGTCAACAAGAACACCAAGGTCATCACCCAGGGGATGACCGGCGAAACCGGCAGCTTCCATACCAAGGCAGCGCTGGAATACGGCACGCAGATGGTCGGCGGCGTGACGCCGGGCAAGGGCGGCACCGAGCACCTCGGCCTGCCGGTCTACAACACCGTCGCCGAAGCCAAGTCGAAGACCGGCGCCGACGCCTCGGTCATCTACGTGCCGCCGCCCTTCGCGGCCGACTCGATCCTGGAAGCGATCGACGCGGAGATCCCGCTGATCGTCGCCATCACCGAGGGCATTCCCGTGCTCGACATGGTCCGCGTGAAGCGCGCGCTGTCGGGTTCCAAGTCGCGCCTGATCGGCCCGAATTGCCCGGGCGTGCTGACGCCGGGCGAGTGCAAGATCGGCATCATGCCGGGCTCGATCTTCAAGAAGGGCTCGGTCGGCGTCGTGTCGCGCTCGGGCACCCTCACCTATGAGGCGGTGTTCCAGACCTCGAACGCAGGCCTCGGCCAGACCACGGCCGTCGGCATCGGCGGCGATCCGGTCAATGGCACCAACTTCATCGACGTGCTCGAGCTGTTCCTGGCCGACGACGCGACCCAGTCGATCATCATGATCGGCGAGATCGGCGGCTCGGCCGAGGAAGAAGCAGCCCAGTTCCTCAAGGACGAGGCAAAGCGCGGCCGCAAGAAGCCGATGGCAGGCTTCATCGCCGGCCGCACGGCGCCTCCGGGTCGCCGCATGGGCCACGCCGGTGCGATCGTCTCGGGCGGCCAGGGCGGCGCCGAGGACAAGATCGCGGCGATGGAAGAAGCCGGCATCAAGGTCGCCGCTTCGCCCAGCGAGCTCGGCTCGACGCTGCTGGAAGTGCTGAAGGGTTAAAGACACCGCCGCGCGTTCCCATCTTGTGTGTCGCCCGCGACACGCCGGAGCGCGCGGCACGTCCCTCGACGGTTTCTCGGGACGAACGGACGGACAGGACGCACCATGGGCTACGAAGGCCAGGATTTCTCCGATATCGCAGCCGGCGTCAGCCCGGCGTTCGTGGAGACGCTCTACACCCGCTACAAGGCGGATCCCGCCAGCGTCGACGCTGGCTGGCGCCAGTGGTTCGACGGGCTCGAGGGTGCGGTCTCCGGCCCCAGCTGGCAGAGCAAGCGCTGGCCGCTGACCGAAACCGACGCGCTGACCGCAGCGCTCGACCCGACCCAGATGGAGCCCGCGCCCAAGCCCGCAAAGGGCGGCGGCAAGCCCGCGCCGGCACCGGCCGCGGCCCCCGCGCAGGCCTCCACCGCCGACATCGCCAAGGCAGCCGGCGACGCGATCCGCGCGCAGATGCTGATCCGCACCTATCGCGTGCGCGGTCACCTGGCCGCCAATCTCGATCCGCTCGGCCTCTCGCCCCATCGCGAGCTGCCGGCCGATCTCACCACCGAATATTACGGCTTCAGCGATGCCGAGATCGACCGTCCGGTCTATCTGGGCGGGACGCTGGGCCTCGAGACCGCGACCATCCGCGAGCTGGTGACGATCCTGCGCGCCAACTATTGCGGCAACGTCGGCCTCGAATACATGCACATCGCCGACGTGGAGGAGCGCCGCTTCCTCCAGGACCGCATGGAGGGCAAGGACAAGGCCATCCAGTTCACGGTCGACGGCAAGAAGGCGATCCTCTCCAAGGTCATCGAGGCCGAGCAGTGGGAGAAGTTCCTGGGCCGCAAGTACGTCGGCACCAAGCGCTTCGGCCTGGACGGCGGCGAATCGATGATCCCGGCGCTCGAGTCGGTGATCAAGTACGGCGGCCAGATGGGCGTTCGCGAGATCGTCTACGGCATGGCCCACCGCGGCCGCCTGAACGTGCTCGCCAACGTGATGGCAAAGCCGTTCCGCGTGATCTTCCACGAATTCTCGGGCGGCTCGGCCAACCCGGAGGACGTCGGCGGCTCGGGCGACGTGAAGTATCACCTCGGCACCTCCACCGACCGCAGCTTCGACGACATCACCGTCCACATGTCGCTGGTCGCCAACCCCTCGCACCTCGAGGCGGTGAACCCGGTCGTGCTCGGCAAGTCGCGCGCGATCCAGACCGTGCGTAACGACCTGGCCGATCATGAGCAGGTGCTGCCGGTGCTGATCCACGGCGACGCGGCCTTCGCCGGCCAGGGCATCGTCTGGGAGTGCCTCGGCTTCTCCGGCATCCGCGGCTACAACACCGGCGGCTGCGTCCACTTCGTCATCAACAACCAGGTCGGCTTCACGACGAGCCCGCAGTTCGCGCGCTCCTCGCCCTACCCGTCGGACGTCGCCAAGGGCGTCCAGGCGCCGATCCTGCACGTCAACGGCGACGATCCCGAAGCCGTGACCTTCGCCTGCAAGGTCGCGATCGAGTTCCGCCAGACCTTCAAGCGCGACGTCGTGATCGACATGTGGTGCTACCGCCGCTTCGGCCACAACGAGGGCGACGAGCCCTCGTTCACCCAGCCGCTGATGTACGCCAAGATCAAGACCCACCCGCCGGTCTCGGAAATCTATTCCAAGCGCCTGATCACGGAAGGCGTGGTCGACCAGGCGTTCGTGGACGGCAAGACGCACGAGTTCACGACGCTGCTGGAAGGCGAGTTCGAGAGCGCCAAGAGCTACAAGGCCAACCGCGCGGACTGGTTCGCGGGCCGCTGGTCGGGCCTGCACATGCCGGCCGACCCGGAGACCGCGCGCCGCACCGCCGACACCGGCATCGAGGCCAAGCTGTTCGACTCGCTCGGCCGCACGCTGACCGAGATCCCGGCGGACATCGAGATCCACAAGACGCTCGGCCGCGTGCTCGAGGCCAAGCGGCAGATGTTCAAGACCGGCCAGGGCTTCGACTGGGCGACCGCGGAAGCGCTGGCGTTCGGCTCGCTGCTCTCCGAAGGCTTCGGCGTCCGCCTTTCGGGCCAGGACTCGGGCCGCGGCACCTTCTCGCAGCGCCACGCCGTCTGGGTCGACCAGAAGGACGAGCACAAGTACGTGCCGCTCCAGCAGGTCGAGCACGGCCGGTTCGAGGTGCTCGATTCGCCGCTCAGCGAGTATGGCGTGCTCGGCTTCGAATACGGCTATGCGCTGACCGACCCCAAGACGCTGGTGCTGTGGGAGGCGCAGTTCGGCGACTTCGTGAACGGCGCGCAGATCATGATCGATCAGTTCATCGCGAGCGGAGAAGCCAAGTGGCTGCGCGCCAACGGCCTCGTGATGCTGCTGCCGCACGGCTATGAAGGCCAGGGTCCGGAGCACAGCTCCGCACGCCCCGAGCGCTTCCTGCAGCTGTGCGCGCAGGACAACATGCAGGTCGCCAACGTCACCTCGCCGGCGAACTATTTCCACCTGCTGCGTCGCCAGATGCATCGCAACTTCCGCAAGCCGCTCATCCTCATGACGCCGAAGTCGCTGCTGCGCCACAAGATGGCCGTGTCGACGACCGAGGAGTTCCTGGGCGACAGCCAGTTCCACCGCCTGCTCTCCGATCCCTCGGCCCCGGCCGACACGGAGGTCACGCGCCTGGTGCTGTGCTCGGGCAAGGTCGCCTACGACCTGATCGAGGCACGCGACGCGGCGGGCGACAAGAACACCGCGATCGTGCGCGTCGAGCAGCTCTATCCCTTCCCGGGCGAGCCGCTGGTCGAGCGTCTGAAGCGCATGCCGAACCTCCAGGACGTGGTCTGGGCTCAGGAAGAGCCGAAGAACAACGGCTACTGGTTCTTCGTCGAGCCGCTGATCGAGGAAGCGCTGGAAAAGGCGGGCACCCGTGTGCCGCGCGCGCGCTACGCGGGTCGTGCCGCTGCCGCCTCCCCTGCGACCGGCCTCATGAAGCGCCACACCGCGGAACAGGGTGCGTTGGTCGCCGATGCGCTCGGCCACAACGTGCGCGAGGAAATCCGCCGCACGCGCAAGACCGACGACGCGCCCGTCGGCAAGCCTACCGCCTGATCCGAACCCAATGTCTGCGTCCCCTGGCGGGGAACCAAGAGGAAGACCCATGGCAACCGAAGTCCTTGTTCCCGTACTGGGCGAATCGATCACCGAAGCGACGCTGGGCGAATGGCTCAAGCAGCCGGGCGACCCCGTGAAGGCCGACGAGCCCATCGCCAGCCTTGAGACCGACAAGGTCTCGGTCGAAGTCCCCTCGCCCGTCGCGGGCGTGATGGGCGCCCATGCCGTCCAGCCGGGCGACACCGTCTCGGTTGGCGCGATGATCGCCACCATCGACGCGGGCGACGGCGCCCCGGCGAAGACGGCCGCGCCCGAGGCCGGCAGCACCGCCGCGGCTCCGGCTCCGGCAGCCGCCCCGCAGGAGGCCGGCGGCAACGTCGACGCCGCTGCGCTGTCGCCGTCGGTGCGCCGCGCGATCCTCGAGCATGGCGTCGATCCGGCGACCGTGAAGGGCAGCGGCAAGGACGGTCGCCTGACCAAGGAAGACATCGTCGCCGCCGCGTCGAACAAGCCGGCCGCAGCCCCCGCCGCGGCCCCGGCAGCCGCTCCCGCAGCGGCGCCTGTCGCTGCCGGTGGCGAGCGTCGCGAAGAGCGCGTCAAGATGACGCGCCTGCGCCAGACCATCGCCCGCCGCCTGAAGGAAGCGCAGGACACCGCAGCCCTGCTGACCACCTTCAACGACGTCGACATGACCGCGGTCATGGAGGCGCGCGCCAAGTACAAGGACCTGTTCGAAAAGAAGCACGGCGTTCGCCTGGGCTTCATGGGCTTCTTCGTGAAGGCCGCGTGCATGGCCTTGAAGGACATCCCCTCGGTCAACGCCTACATCGAGGGCGACGAGATCGTCTATCACGACTATGCCGACATCTCGGTCGCGGTTTCCGCGCCGCAGGGCCTGGTCGTCCCGGTGATCCGCTCGGCCGACCAGATGTCGGTGGCGCAGGTCGAAAAGACGATCGGCGACTTCGGCAAGCGCGCCAAGGAAGGCACGCTCAAGATGGACGAGATGAAGGGCGGTACCTTCACCATCTCCAACGGCGGCGTGTTCGGCTCGCTGATGTCGACCCCGATCATCAACCCGCCGCAGTCGGCGGTGCTGGGCCTCCACCGCATCGAGGAGCGCCCCGTGGTCCGCAACGGCCAGGTCGTCGTCCGCCCGATGATGTACCTCGCCCTCAGCTACGACCACCGCATCATCGACGGTCGTGAGGCAGTGACCTTCCTCGCCGCGCTCAAGAACGCGATCGAGGACCCGACCCGCCTGCTGATCGACCTGTAAGCTTCTGCCACCTTGTGCTCCTGCGAAAGCAGGAGCCAGGGTGACGGAGCGCACCGCTTGTGACCCTAGGCTCCTGCCTCCGCAGGAGCACAGGACTGGGAGGCGAAGACGAAGGCCGGCTGCGTCTACATCATGGCGAACCAGCGCAATGGGACGACCTACACTGGCGTCACCAGCGACTTGCCCGCCCGGGTGTACCAGCATCGCACCGGCCTCGTGGACGGCTTCACCAAGGAGCACGACTGCAAGCTGCTCGTCTGGTACGAGGCGCACGATGATCTGGAAGCCGCGCGACATCGCGAACTCCAGATAAAGAAATGGAAGCGGGCTTGGAAAATCGCCCTTGTCGAGCGATCCAACCCGCTGTGGAAGGATTTGTGGCCGGAAGTCGCCCGCCCCTAGTGCTCCTGCGAAGGCAGGAGGCCAGAGCCACGAGCGACACCGCCAGCAACCCTGGGCTCCTGCCTTCGCAGGAGCACGAAGGAGTGAGCAATGGCTGAATACGACTTCGACGTTCTCGTGATCGGTGCCGGCCCCGGCGGCTATGTCGCCGCGATCCGCGCGGCACAGCTCGGTCTCAAGACCGCCTGCGCGGAAAGCCGCGAGACGCTGGGCGGCACCTGCCTCAACGTCGGCTGCATTCCTTCGAAGGCGCTCCTCAACGCGTCCGAGAAATTCGACGAAGCGGTTTCGGGCGTCCTCGCCAAGCATGGCGTGAAGCTCTCGGGCGTCGAGCTCGACCTTTCCGTGATGATGGCCGACAAGGACAAGGCCGTGAGCGGCCTCACCGGCGGCATCGAGTATCTGTTCAAGAAGAACAAGGTCGAGTGGGTGAAGGGCCTCGCCACCTTCCAGGACGCGCACACCGTCCAGGTCGGCGACCGCACCGTCACCGCCAAGAACATCGTCATTGCCACCGGTTCGTCGGTGACCCCGCTGCCGGGCGTGACCATCGACCAGAAGGTCGTCGTCGACTCGACCGGCGCGCTGACCCTCGAAAAGGTGCCGGAGCACCTCGTCGTGATCGGCGGCGGCGTGATCGGCCTGGAGCTCGGCTCGGTGTGGAAGCGTCTGGGCGCCAGGGTGACCGTGGTCGAGTATCTCGATCAGCTGCTCCCCGGCATGGACGGCGAAGTCCGCAAGGAAGCCGCCAAGATCTTCAAGAAGCAGGGCATGGAGCTCAAGCTGTCGACCAAGGTCACCGGCGTTGCCGTCGACGGCGGCCGCGCGACCGTGACGGTCGAGCCGGCAGCCGGCGGCGCTGCCGAAACCCTGGAAGCGGACGCCGTGCTCGTTGCGATCGGCCGCCGCCCGAACACGGAAGGCCTCGGCCTCGACAAGATCGGCCTTCAGCTCAACCAGCGCGGCCAGATCGAGACCGACCATGACTTCCGCACCGCCATCGACGGCGTGTGGGCGATCGGTGACGTGATCCCCGGCCCGATGCTCGCGCACAAGGCCGAGGACGAGGGCGTCGCGGTGGCCGAGAACATCGCCGGCCTCACCGGCATCGTGAACCACGACGTCATCCCCGGCGTCGTCTACACCCACCCGGAGATCGCCGGCGTCGGCCTGACCGAAGAGCAGGCCAAGGAACGCGGCGAGATCAAGGTCGGCAAGTTCCCGATGATGGCCAACAGCCGCGCCAAGGCGATCGACGACACCGCGGGCTTCGTGAAGGTCATCGCCGACGCCAAGAGCGACCGCGTGCTGGGCGTCTGGATCATCACCTCGGTGGCGGGCACCATGATCGCCCAGGCCGCCCAGGCGATGGAGTTCGGCGCCACCAGCGAGGACATCGCCTACACCTGCCACGCGCACCCGACCCATTCGGAAGCGATCAAGGAAGCGGCCATGGCCGTGCAGGGCAAGCCGATCCACATGTGATCGGCGGAACTCTGGCCTAGAGAAATCGGCGTCGGTGGCACCCCACCGGCGCCGTTTTCGAATCCGGCCCTGTGCCGCTGAGCGGGGAGCAGTCCAAGACAACAAGCGCCCCGCCCGCCGCCCTGGGCCACCAGCGCTATCCTGGCGGCCGGGCACCCACGCGAGACCACCCGTACCCCGGCGAAGGCCGGGGCCCAGTTGGGATAGCGCCTGAGAGGTACGCGGTGATCGCCACGGCACCGCAACTGGGCCCCGGCCTCCGCCGGGGTACGAAGAAGAAAAACGGCGCCCGAGCTGAACCCGCCCTATCCCCGCCCGAACAGCGGAATCGCCCTCACTCCCCCGCCGGCATCCGGGCCACCAGCAGCGTCAGCAACCCCGCCAGCACCGCCGCGATCCACACCGCGCCGTCGCCCGCCAGCTGGAACGCCCCCGCGCCGCCCAGCGTGCCGAACAGGAACCCGCCCCAGAACAGCAGATCGCGCCACCAGCCGGCGCGCGGCCCCACGCCCATCAGCGCGTCCGCCAGCCGCTGGCCGAAGCGCACCAGCGTTCCCGTCATGTAGGTGAGCCCCACCTGCACCTCGCCGTTGCGGCTGAACACGGCGTTCTCCGCCCCCATCGCGCCTGCCAGCAGCACCAGCGCGAGCTGCCGCGGCCCGAACCCCAGGCACAGCGCCGCCAGCGCCAGCAGCGCCGTCACCAGCAGCATCACGGCCTCGCGGCCCCGCACGCCGCCCGCGCGTGCCGCGATCGCACCCCCCATCACGCCGGAGACGAACGCCAGGATCAAGGCGATGGCCGTATGCAGTTCGGCCTGCAGCCCGGATGCGATCGCCACGCCCAGCCGGGTCGTGTTGCCGCTCATGAAGGAGGCGAAGAAGCCGGCGAAGGCCGAAAAGGCGATGGCGTCGACGAAGCCGGCCAGCGCCGCGAGCAGCACGGCGACCAGCAGGACGGAAAGTGGAAGACGTTGCATGGCCTCCTTTTCCCTCCTTCGCCCGCCATCGCCAACCCCCGGGCTTCCGCAATCTGCGACGAACCGCTAGCGAGCGGGGGTCGTGCCGATGGAAACCCTCTCGCTCGGGCCCGTGCTGCAGGTCCTCAACCTGCTCGGCATCGCGGTCTTCGCCGCCACCGGCGCGCTCGCCGCGGCGCAGCGCGCGCAGACGCTGGTGACCGCCACCTTCTTCGCGCTCATCACCGGTGTCGGCGGCGGCACGATCCGCGACCTGCTGATCGGCGCGCCCGTCTTCTGGGTCCGCGACGCGCAGACCGCGGCGCTGTGCCTGTCGGTGGCCGTGCTGATCTGGATCACCCCGCAACGCTGGTGGCGCCAGCAGGCGCTGGAGTGGCTCGATGCGGCAGGGCTCGCCGCCTATGCGGTCTATGGCGTCGCCAAGGCGCTGGAGTTCGGCGTGCCGCCGATCCCGGCCGCGATCATGGGCGTGGTGACGGCCTGCGCAGGCGGCATCCTGCGCGACATGCTGGCGGGCGAGCCGTCCATCCTGATGCGCCCCGAGCTCTACGTCACCGCCGCAGCGCTCGCCTCCGGCCTCTATGTGGTGCTGGTCTCGCTCGGGATGCCGAGCTTCGCCTCGGCGCTCTGCGCCTCCGCCGCCGGCTTCCTGCTCCGCGCCGCCGCCATCCACTGGAAGCTCGGCCTGCCAACCTATCGCGGCCGACACTGACGCCTCCGGGTTCCTGCGAGGGCAGGAGCCCCAGGGCAGCGGGCACCGGCCTCTGCTCCTAGAACGAAGCCTATCCCCGCACGACGCCGACATCGCGGAACGGCCGCGGCTCGGCGGGCGGCATGCCCGTGTGCGCCAGCTCGCATTGCCACAGGCCGATGTCGATCCACTGGCCCTGCTTGTAGCCGATCGAGCGGATCACGCCGGCGCGGCGGAACCCCACCGCCTCGTGCAGCGAGATCGACGGCCCGTTGGGCAGCGCGATCACCCCCATCGCCTGGGTGAAGCCCTGCGCGCGCAGCGTCACGATCAGCGCCTCGTAGAGCAGCCGCCCCGCACCCTGCCCATGCGCGCCACCCGCAAGGTAGATCGTCGTCTCGACCGAAAAGCGATAGGCCGCGCGCGACCGGAACGGCCCGGCATAGGCATAGCCCAGGATCTTGCCCGGGCCGGTTTCGCCCAGCGGATCGGTGCCGGTCGCGACCAGCCACGGATAGAAGCCGTCGTGCTCCGCCATCCGCTCGGCGATGGCGGCGGCGTCGGGCGGCTGCTCCTCGAAGCTGATCGTGCTGCCGGTCACATAGGCGGCATAGATCTGCGCGATCGCCTCGGCATCGTCGGAAGTCGCCGCGCGGATTGCGATCACAGGCCGAACCGCGCCAGCATCAGGTCCATCAGCCGCACGTCCTCACGCGCCGGCACCACCGGCCCCAGCCCGGCGCACTCCAGGCAGCGCGCCTGCATGGCAGCGCCCCCCTTCACCAGCCGCCGGGCGTCGCCCAGCGCCTGCGCCAGCAGCGCGCGCCGCTCGCCCGCCAGGCGGGAGACGAGGTCGGTGGAGGCCGATCCGACGCGATCCTGGTCCTCCTCGCCCGCGTTCATCGCCGCCAGGAACTGCTCCAGCGCGCCCGGCTCCTTCTCCAGATACTCCGCATGCACCTTGGCCGGGTCGAGCTTGGCGCGTCGCGCCGCCTCGGCCACCGCGTCGGAAAGCGTGCCGAACCGGTCGACCAGCCCCAGCTGCCGCGCGGTGCCGCCGTCCCACACCCGGCCCTGGCCGATCTGGTCCACCCGCTCCGGCGTCATCCGGCGCGACTGGGAGACCAGGCCGATGAACCGGCGGTATCCGTTCTCGATCGTCGCCTGCACCAGCGCGTCGAAGGTGGCGTTGGTGCCGCCCATCACGTTGGGCTGGCCGGTCAGCGGCGTCGTCTGCACGCCGTCCGTCGTCACGCCGATCTTGGCGAGCGTGTTCTCGAACGTCGGGATCAGCCCGAAGATGCCGATCGAGCCGGTGATGGTGTTCGGCTCGGCGAACACCACGTCGCCGGGCGTCGACACCCAATAGCCGCCGCTGGCGGCCAGGCCGCCCATCGAGACGACGACCGGCAGACCCTTCTGCTTGGCCTGCAGGATCGCCTGGCGCATCTGCTCGGACGCGAGCGCCGAGCCGCCGGGCGAATCGACCCGCACCACCAGCGCCTTCAGCTCCTTTTCGGCCAGGCCCTTGAGCAGCAGCTTCGACACCGTGTCGCCGCCGGCGGTGCCGGAGCCGGAGTCGCCGTCGACGATCTCGCCCGCGATGGTCAGGATGCCGATCGCGTCGCCCGTCTGGGGCAGCGGGTTGGCCGCGACCCAGTTCCGGAGCGGGATCGCCTTGAAGCTGCCGGCGATCTTCTTGTCGCCGATCCCGACGCCCTCCAGCTCGGCCACGCGCTTGCCGAACGCGACGCGGTCGCCCAGGCGATCGACCAGCCCCGCCGCCAGATTGGCCTTGGCGATGTCGCCCCCGGCCGCGACCACCAGCCTGTCCGGCTGGGTCAGGAAGTCGGCGACCTTGGCCTTGGGGCGGGCTTTTGCCACCGCCTCGCGCCACTGGCCGAAGACCGCGCCGTAGAGCGCCTGGTTGGCGGCGCGCGCCGGCTCGGACTGGTCGGCGCGGGTATAGGGCTCCACCGCCGACTTGAACTCGCCGACGCGATAGACGTGGGCGTTGATGCCCAGCTTGTCGATCAGCCCCTTGTAATAGAGCTGCGCCCCGCCCGGCCCGGTGAACATCGCGCCGCCCATCGGGTTGACCCAGATCTCGCTGGCGTTCGCGGCCACCAGATAGCTGCTGTCGGTGTAGCCGGTCGCATAGGCGAGCACCGGCTTGCCGCTTGCCCGCACTCGGCCGACCGCGGCGGCGACCTCCGCCACCACGGAGGGATAGCCGCCGACGAAGCGGTCCAGGTCCAGCACCACCGCCGTCACCCGCTTGTCGTCGCGCGCCTTGTCGAGCGCGTGCACCACGTCGCGCAGCCGGTGTTCGCGCGCCACGCTCGCACCGCTCAGCGTTGCGAACGGGTCCATCTCGCTCGGCTGCTCGACCACCGTGCCGTCCAGCGCCACCAGCAGCGCGCCGGGCTTGATCGCCGGGTTGGGCTTGGCGGCCAGCGCCGCGAACAGCAGGCCGAAGAACAGCAGCATCGCCAGCAGGACGAGCCCGTCCTTGACCGCGACCAGCAACTTCCAGGCACCCCGAACCAGTCTCACGCGCATCTTCCCCTTGTCAGGTCATGGCGGTGCTAAAGCAGCGCCAGAGGCGAGTAAACCGCGCGTCTCCCGGGTTCGGGGGAGGACGAACCTGCCGCTCCCCAGGTGCCGCTCGCGTTTCCACCACGCACTGGCGCGGACCGCATTTTTTCGGGTCGGCGACCCGTTGACGAGGTGCGAGGGCGATCGCATATGCGGGCTGCTGGCACTCGCTGCGGGTGAGTGCCAATCACTGTTCACAGAAAGGAAAGCGCGCATGAACTTTCGTCCGCTGCACGACCGCGTGCTCGTTCGCCGCGTCGAAGCCGAGGAAAAGACCGCCGGCGGGATCATCATCCCGGACACCGCCAAGGAAAAGCCGCAGGAAGGCGAAGTCGTCGCCGCCGGCAACGGCACCAAGGCTGAAGACGGCAAGGTCACCCCGCTCGACGTCAAGGCTGGCGACCGCATCCTCTTCGGCAAGTGGTCGGGCACCGAGGTCAAGGTGAATGGCGAAGACCTGCTCATCATGAAGGAAAGCGACATCCTGGGGATCGTCGGCTGATTTCCTGACCCGGTTCGGTGCTCCTGCGCAGGCAGGAGCCCAGAGCCAAGCATCCAGAATCCTAGGTTCCTGCGTCTGCTGGAGCCTGAGCAAGAGGAATAGCCAACATGGCAGCCAAGGAAGTAAAGTTTTCGCGCGACGCGCGTGAGCGCATCCTCAAGGGCGTCGACATCCTGGCCGATGCGGTCAAGGTGACGCTCGGCCCCAAGGGCCGCAACGTCGTGATCGACAAGTCCTTCGGCGCACCGCGCATCACCAAGGACGGTGTCTCGGTCGCCAAGGAAATCGAACTCAAGGACAAGTTCGAGAACATGGGCGCCCAGATGGTGCGCGAAGTGGCCTCGAAGACCAACGACGTCGCCGGTGACGGCACCACCACCGCGACCGTCCTTGCCCAGGCGATCGTTCGTGAAGGCATGCGCTCGGTCGCAGCCGGCATGAACCCGATGGACCTCAAGCGCGGCATCGATCTCGCCGTCGGCAAGGTCGTCGAGGACGTGAAGGCCCGCTCCAAGCCCGTCGCTGGCACCCAGGAAGTCGCCCAGGTCGGCATCATCTCCGCCAACGGCGACCGTGAAGTCGGCGAAAAGATCGCGGAAGCGATGGAGAAGGTCGGCAAGGAAGGCGTGATCACCGTCGAAGAGGCGAAGGGTCTCGAATTCGAGCTCGACGTCGTCGAAGGCATGCAGTTCGACCGCGGCTACCTGTCGCCCTACTTCATCACCAACCCGGAAAAGATGACGGTCGAGCTCAACGACCCGTACATCCTGATCCACGAGAAGAAGCTCTCGAACCTGCAGGCGATGCTCCCGATCCTGGAAGCCGTCGTTCAGTCGGGTCGTCCGCTCCTGATCATCGCCGAGGACATCGAGGGCGAGGCTCTGGCCACGCTCGTGGTGAACAAGCTGCGCGGCGGCCTGAAGGTCGCAGCGGTCAAGGCTCCGGGCTTCGGCGATCGCCGCAAGGCGATGCTCGAGGACATCGCGATCCTGACCAAGGGCGAAGTCATCTCGGAAGACCTGGGCATCAAGCTCGAGTCCGTCACCCTCGGCATGCTCGGCACCGCCAAGCGCGTCACGATCGACAAGGACAACACCACCATCGTCGATGGTGCGGGTGAAGCCGACGCGATCAAGGGCCGCACCGACGCGATCCGCCAGCAGATCGAAGTCACCACCAGCGACTATGACCGTGAGAAGCTCCAAGAGCGTCTCGCCAAGCTCGCCGGCGGCGTGGCCGTGATCAAGGTCGGCGGTGCGACCGAGGTCGAGGTGAAGGAGCGCAAGGACCGCGTCGACGACGCGCTGCACGCAACCCGCGCAGCCGTCGAAGAGGGCATCGTCCCGGGCGGCGGTACGGCTCTGCTGTACGCAACCAAGGCACTCGCCGGCCTGACCGGTGCGAACGAGGACCAGACCCGCGGCATCGACATCGTTCGCCGCTCGCTGACCGCCCTGGTTCGCCAGATCGCGCAGAACGCCGGCCACGACGGCGCCGTCGTGTCGGGCAAGCTGCTCGACCAGGACGACACCTCGTTCGGCTTCAACGCGTCGACCGACACCTATGAGAACCTGGTTGCGGCCGGCGTGATCGACCCGACCAAGGTCGTCCGCACCGCACTCCAGAACGCGGCGTCGGTCGCGGGCCTGCTCATCACCACGGAAGCAACCGTGGCCGAGCTGCCCGAGGACAAGCCCGCAATGCCGGCAATGCCCGGCGGCGGCATGGGCGGCATGGACTTCTGATCCCGTAGCGGCCTGCGCCAGCCAAGCTGGCGCAGGACACGCACGGGATCGGCCGGCGGACTTCGGCCCGCCGAAGTCCGTCCGACGTCAGCACCGGCTTTGCCGGTGCCGTCCCAAGGAAAGGGGCCGGAGGGGAAACCTTCCGGCCCTTTTCTTTTCGCCCTCTTTCCTTCCGCCCCGCGAATCCCGATGATCGGCACCAGGCGTCGTCCGACGCAGCCATCCACGGGAACCCGCATGACCGATCTCAGCCGCCGCGAAGCCCTCGCCACCTCTGCGCTTGCCGGGCTCGCCGCCGCCACCCCCGCCTGGGC
>NZ_JAKRNR010000023.1:0-51781 GCF_022346685.1 Sphingomonas sp. ACRSK
GGCTCAGGCCGCCGCTGACTGGATGCACGCTCAGCAGCCTCAGTCCGAGGAGATCGCAGCATGAAACCGGGTCGGGAAAATGCTGCTGGAATTCACATTGGGGCTGGACTGTCAGGATATGGCACGGAAGCGTCGCCTCACCGGCCCCGGCCGATCAATCTGGGCGACGAATAGGTCGGCCGATCGCCAAGCTGGCCCCAGATCCAAAAAAAACACTCTGCGCTGCGTGGGGGTATCCGTGGGGGTATCGAACGCCGTGGCATCTACGAGAATGGCCGATTTCCGCCGATAGTGAATATTAGGCGAGTAGGTGCCGGGCCCACCAGCGCCTCTCCCAGTGAAACGGGACCCTCGGTCCCAACGGCTCGACCAGGCTTGCCAGCGGCCAGTGGCCTGGGCCTGCGGCCGGGGCGGAACGCTGCGCTTCGGCCGCCGTTGGGAGGACGAGGAGATCGCCCATGAACGACACCGGACCCTTCGACCGGGATCACCCGCAGGTAGATCCGCAGCGGACCGAGCCGAAGAACGCCTTTGATCGCAGCGACGGCGCTTCGGGGCAGGAGTACACGCCCGAGCGTGCGCTGGAGGAATATGGCGACAGTCCCGTTGCGCCCGTCCACCAGAGCGGCCTGCCGCAGGGCGGCGCGGCTGCGCCCGAGGGGCAAGACCTCCCCCCCGACAATGGCAGCCGGGCCTGGATCAACCAGAAGACGGGCGAGGTGCACGGCAGCGGCGCAGGCGCCGGCGGCGGCAATCCGGGCGAGGACTATGACAGCGACCGCCAGGGCGGCTCCGGCTATCCGCTGACCGGTTCCGAACAGGAAGGAAAGGGGCAGGCTCCCGGCTGAGCCGACCGGCGCCTGGCAAGACCGAGGCACAGCCCGCGCTCGGGGGCGTGGGGTCGATCAACGGCGCAGAGATGGTCGGGGAGACAGGATTCGAACCTGCGACATCCTGCTCCCAAAGCAGGCGCGCTACCAGACTGCGCCACTCCCCGACGCCGGCTTGCCCTTAGGCTCACCCCCCGCACCGGGGCAAGCGGCAATATCGCTCGCGGCAAGATAAGGCAGAATGCGGCAGGACTGCGCGCCAGGAATTCCGGAATAGTCCCGCAGGGTGCGAGACGATCGCGGGAGGTTCGTCAACTTCCCCTTAACCAGGAGTAGCCGCAGCCGAGCGAGAGCGTGAATCCGTGACGGGCAGGCGCGCTGCCCCTCTCTCGCGCAGGCAAAAGAAAAGGGCGCCCCGTTGCCGGGACGCCCCTTCTAACCGGTCCGTCCGGATAAACCGGACGGGCGTCGGATCACATGGCGTTGGTTTCGCCCGCGTCCTCGATGTTGTCGGCTGCCTCGTGCAGGTTGTCAGCCTGGTTCTCGAGAGCGGCTTCCGAACCCTCGGTGGTGGCGTTGTCGGCCATGTCTTCCATGTTGTCGGCCATCATCTCGAGGTTGTCCGCCTGCGCGTCAGCCGCGTTCTCAGCCGGAGTGTTCGAACCGCAGGCCGTGAGCGACAGCAGGCCGGCGGCAGCAGCGACAAGAACGATCTTCTTCATTCGGGTGCTCCCAAGCAATCCAAAGTTCGCGGCCGGCCCGTCGCCGTCGCGAGGCTGCCGCAATAACGTTCGCGTCTGCGGCGTCAATCCCGCAAATTCATCCGCGTGTCATCATCGCGGCATTCTTGTGGCACTCAGTGGCCCGCAGCAGGGCGGGTGACTGCCCCGATCTCCTCCGGCGCATCCGCGACCACTGCCAGCATCGCAGTCCATGCAGCGACGTTCTGCTGCAACTGCGCACGGTCGATCTTGTCGAGCGTGTCGTCGGGGGTGTGGTGATAGTCGAAGTAGCGGGTGCCGTCCTGCGAGAGATCCACGGCGGCGACACCCTGGGCAAGCGTCGGCGCGATGTCGGTGCCGTCGCCTGCAACGGCATTGCCGCGAGTGATCCCGAGCGGCGCGAGTGCCGTCTGGAGCCGGTCGGCGATCGCGGTTGCGTTGGCGGGAAGGGCGGTGTCGAACTTCCAGACCCGGTCGGCGCCGAAATCCGATTCGGCTGCCAGCGCGTGCCGTTCGCCCGCGTGGGCCTTGGCATAGGCGATGCCGCCGAAGCCGCCGACTTCTTCCGCGCCGAACCACACCACCCGGATCGTCCGCCGCGGCCGGCCGGCCGCCATGATGCGCTTGGCGGCGGCAGCCGTGATCGCAACGCCGCTCGCGTCGTCGATCGCGCCGGTGCCCAGATCCCAGCTGTCGAGATGGCCGCCGATCAGCACGACGCCGGCCTTCGGGTCGCGACCGGGCACCTCGGCAATGACGTTGCCGGACTCACGCGTGCCGATCTGCCGGGGCGTGAGCAGCAGCTTCACGCGCACGGGCTTGCCGCGTTCGAGCACGCGCTCCAGCTGCTCGGCATCCGGAAGCGAGAGCGCGGCGGCCGGGATCGGTGCCACGCCTTCGGGGAAGTTGGTGACGCCGGTGTGCGGGTTGCGGTGATAGTCGGTGCCGATCGAGCGGATCAGGATCGCGGCCGCGCCCTTATGGGAAGCGATCGCCGGGCCCGCGCGGCGGACCTGGCCGAATGGTCCGTAGCTCGATCCGTCCTGCGCCGCGTGCATCGCATGGCTGACGAAGACGATCTTTCCCGCGACGCTTGCGGCGGGTGCTGCTTCCAGGTCGGCGAGGGTCGGGAAATAGACCACTTCCGCTTCCACGCCGTCAGCCGGGGTCGCGCCCGAGTTGCCGAGGGCGGCGAGGTGGAGCTGCTGGGGGAATGGGACGACGATCGACGCCTTCTCCTCGCCGCGTACCCAGACCGGCATTTGATAGGGCTCGATGCGGACGTTGCTGAAGCCCAGCGCCTTGAGCTTGGCCACCGCCCAGCTGCGCGCCCGGGCTTCGTCGTCGGTACCCGCGAGGCGCGACCCGATCTCGGTGGTGAGCCCTTCGGTGATGTCCCAGGCGATCTCGTCCTTCAGCGCGGCGTCACGCAGCTTCGCGACCTGGGCGGGGGACATCTGCGCCATCGCAGGCAGCGGCAGGGCGAGGGCGGCGAGCAGAAGGGCAGGCTTGAGCGGCATGGGCGTTCCGTCATGGGAGTGGCACGGGAAGCGGACGCCCCCCGCGGCCATGATGCGGCGCAGCCCGTTCGGGCGCAAGTCGCCCGCCCCCGCGTTGCCAATCGCGCTTCGGATCGCTATGTCCCGGTGCGAAAATCCCAGACCTGTAGACCCGCTTTTTTGGAGACCCCTGTGGCCGCCCAATACGCCTTCGTCATGAAGGACATGACGAAAACCTTCCCCGGCGCCCAGAAGCCGGTGTTGTCCAACATCAACCTGCAATTCTACCAGGGCGCCAAGATCGGCATCGTCGGCCCGAACGGCGCCGGCAAGTCGACGCTGATGAAGATCATGGCCGGCGTCGACAAGGACTTCACCGGCGAAGCCTGGCCCGGCGAGAACATCACCGTCGGCTATCTGGAGCAGGAGCCCCAGCTCGATCCGACCAAGACGGTGCTGGAGAACGTCAAAGACGGCGCGCGCGAAGTGGCCGACATGGTCGATCGCTTCAACGCGATCTCGGCCGAGATGGGCGACCCGAAGGACGACACCGACTTCGATGCCCTGATGGAAGAGATGGGCACGCTTCAGGAGAAGATCGACGCCGTCGACGGCTGGACGCTCGACAACCAGCTCGAGGTGGCGATGGAGGCCCTGCGCTGCCCGCCGTCCGATTGGCCGGTCGAGAACCTGTCTGGGGGTGAAAAGCGCCGCATCGCGCTCACGCGCCTGCTGATCCAGAAGCCTTCGATCCTGCTGCTCGACGAGCCGACCAACCACCTCGACGCCGAGAGCGTCAAGTGGCTGGAAAACCACCTGAAGGAATATGCCGGCGCGGTGCTGATGATCACCCACGACCGCTACTTCCTCGACAACGTGGTCGGCTGGATCCTCGAAATCGACCGCGGCAAGTACTTCCCGTACGAGGGCAACTACTCGACCTACCTGGAGAAGAAGGCCAAGCGCCTGGAGCAGGAGGACCGCGAGGCGTCCGGTCGCCAGAAGGCGATCCAGGACGAGCTCGCCTGGATCCGGCAGGGCGCCAAGGCCCGTCAGACCAAGTCCAAGGCGCGTATCGCCAAGTTCGAGCAGCTGGTCGCCAGCCAGGAAAGCCGCAAGCCGACCGGCGCCCAGATCGTCATCCAGGTCCCCGAGCGCCTGGGCGGCAAGGTGATCGAGGCAAAGGGCCTGACCAAGGCCTATGGCGACAAGCTGCTGTTCGAGAACCTGGACTTCTCGCTTCCCCCCGGCGGAATCGTCGGCGTGATCGGCCCGAACGGCGCCGGCAAGTCGACGCTGTTCAAGCTGCTGACCGGCCAGGAACAGCCGGACGCGGGCGAGATCGACATCGGCACCACGGTGCGCCTTGGCTATGTCGACCAGAGCCGCGATCACCTCGATCAGAAGAAGAACGTCTGGGAGGAGATTTCCGACGGGCTCGACTATGTGAAGGTCAACGGCCACGACATGTCGACGCGTGCCTATGTCGGCGCGTTCAACTTCAAGGGCCAGGACCAGCAGAAGAACGTCGGCAAGCTGTCGGGCGGTGAGCGCAACCGCGTCCACATCGCCAAGATGCTGAAGAAGGGCGGCAACGTGCTGCTGCTCGACGAACCGACCAACGACCTCGACGTGGAAACGCTGGGCGCGCTGGAAGAGGCGATCGAGAACTTCGCGGGCTGCGCCGTGGTCATCAGCCACGATCGCTTCTTCCTCGATCGTCTCGCGACCCACATCCTCGCGTTCGAGGGCAACAGCCACGTCGAATGGTTTGAAGGCAACTTCGAGGCCTATGAGGAAGACAAGCGCCGTCGCCTGGGCGACGCCGCCGATCGTCCGACGAGCCTGGCCTACAAGAAGCTGACGCGCTGATCGCGTCCTTCTAAACACGCGAAAGGGGCGGGCGGCCAGGTGCCACCCGCCCCTTTTGCTTGCCTGGCGGTCGCGGGCAGCGGGTCCCAAAGCCGGCGATCAGACGTTAGGGTGGCCTATGCGTTCGATTCTTGGCCTCGCTCTTGCCGCCCCGCTGTTCTTCCTCGCCACCCCCGCACTGCCGCAGGCGAAGCCGGCGCCGGGCACTATCCGCGTACGACTGGTGACTTCGGCCGGGCCGATCGTGCTCGCGCTGGACGGAAAACGCGCGCCAAAGACCACCGCGAACTTCCTGAAATATGTCGACGATGGCCGGCTCGACGGCACGAAATTCTACCGTTCCGCGCCGCGCAAGAGCGATCCGAAGCACGGCTTCATCCAGGGCGGGGTGGGGACCGACGCGCGGCGGACCTTGAGCCCGGTCGTGCTGGAGCCGACCGACAAGACCGGCATCCGCCACCTCGACGGTGTCGTGTCGATGGCGCACGCCGCCGACCCGGATTCGGCCACCGGCAACTTCTCGATCATGGTGGGGCCGAACCCGTCACTCGACGCGCGCGGCAGCTATCGCGGCTATGCAGCCTTCGGCCGCGTGGTGAGCGGCATGGACATCGTCCGCAAGATCCTGGCGCTGCCGACCTGCTGCGGACGTGAGGCGATGAAGGGGCAGATGATCGTCAAGCCGGTGCAGATCCTGCGGGCGCAGCGCCTCGACGGGGTTCCCAAGCCCACGGGGTTGAGCAAGCCCTGGCTGCTCAACATTCGCCGCTAGAGCCGGTCAGGCAAAGCTCAGGCGGAGCTCGCTGCGCGGGAGCGTCGGGAAACGATCGTGGGGAATGGTCAGGTCCTGCGGCGGCAGACGGTACTCGGCGGCCAGGAGGAGCGGGACCAACCGCCGCAGCAGCGCAAGCGTGATCCACTCGCCGGGGCAGCGGTGATCGTCCGCATGAGCACCCGCGCCTTGCGGGATGAGGGCGAAGGCGCCGGGCTCGCGATCGAGGAAGCGTTCCGGACGGAACGCCTCCGGCGCCTCCCACAGCCGGGGATCGTGGTTGGTGGCGTGCAGCCCCAGCATCACCCAGTCGCCTTGGCCGAACTCGTGTTCGCGGAACCGGAAGGGCGTCCGGACGCGGCCGCCGATGACAGGGAAGAAGGGGTAGAAGCGCCGCACCTCCTGCGCGAATGCCTGAAGCCGCGCGGGCTCCCGATCTGCCACAAAGGCTGCCGCGCCGGGCTCCTGGTGGAGCGCCAGGGTGGCGAAGCAGAGGAAGCGCGCCACGGCGACCGTCGGCCGCACGATGTTGAGCAGTTCGACGCCCGCGGTGCGCAGGTCCAGCAGTTCGCCGTCCAGGTCGCGGAAGCCGGCAAGGCGCGCGATCGGCGTGTCCTTCCCCACCGTCCGCGTGCCGTCGCGCACCTGCGTCACGACCTCGCGCGCCCAGTGCTCGGCACGGCGGCGCAGCGCGAGGCCGCGCCACGCGCGCGTACCGACGCTGCCGGCACCGTCGATCATCGCCAGCATCTCGTGGGTGCGGCGGTCCAGCGCATCGTCCTCAATGGGCACGCCCAGCCAGTCACAGGCGGCACCGCACAGCAGGCGTCCGAACGCCTCGTGCGTCCGCACCTCCCCCTGATCGCGCCACTGCGGCAGCTCGGCCCCCCAGCGGCGCTCGAACGCGTCCGCCAGGGCCTCGGCCGGATTACCGACCATCATCGACAGGAACAGCTGCTTGCGATGGCGGTGGGCCGCGCCGTCCAGGGTCTGGACGCTGCCCTTGTCCTGCAGCTGCCGGAGGGTCGTCTGCGGCATCGCGCCGGCGCGGGTGAAGCTTTCGCCGTCGTAGAAGCGGCGCGCCGCCTCTTCGCCCATCATGCACACGACTGGGCGGAGCAGAATCCGCGCGCGGAACACATCGGTCCCGAGCGCGCGGCAGCGGTTGCCGATCCAGTCATATCCTTCGGAGAAGAAGGCGCGGGTGCTGTCGAGCAAAGGGTCGTGGGGAAGCTCCATCCCGACAGAAGCGCCGGAGCCGCCGGAGCGTTCCCGGCTCAGCGCACCCGCTTCACGAACACGCCATTGTCCCGCCGCTCGACCTGGAAGTTCGGCACCTGCTCGATCAGGTCGGACAGGCGCGCAAAGCCGTAGTTGCGCGTATCGAAGCTCGAGCGGTTCCCGGCGCGCTGCCCCACTTCCGAAAGGCTGGCGAACTTCTGCGCGTCCTGCCTCGACTGGGCATAGGCATCCAGCAGCAGCTTCACGAGTGCGGCGTCGACCTTGCGCTTCTGGTTGGTGGCCGCGTGCTCGGCGGCCGGCGGCTTTACTGCCGCGGTGCTGCTGGTCACTGCCGGTTTGGCCGCGGTCCGCGTTCGCCCGATCGCGGGCGGCAGGATCAGTTCGGGCTCGGGCTCCGCCTCGCCCTGGAGAGCGCGGGCACGCGAGACGTCGATGAAGCGGGTGCAGGATTCCCGGAATCCCTCGGGCGTGCGGTCGGTGCCGAAGCCATAGACCGGCACCCCCTCCTGGCGGATGCGCTGGGCCAGCGGCATGAAGTCGCTGTCGGAAGACATGATGCCAAAGCCTGTGATGCGCCCGCGGAACAGCAGGTCCATCGCGTCGATCGTCATCTTCATGTCGGTGGCGTTCTTGCCCTTGGTCACGTCGAACTGCTGGAAGGGCTCGATGCCATAGCGCAGGGTCAGGTCCGCCCAACCCTTCAGCGCGGGCTTGCGCCAGTTGCCGTAGATGCGCCGGACGTTGACCGTACCCAGCTCCGCCAGGATGGTGAGCACATAGTCCAGCGAGGCATGGGACGCGTTGTCCGCGTCGATCAGCAGCGCGACGTTGCCCGTAGGGGCGGTCGGGTGGGGCGGGGAGCGATCCATGGCCAATCCCTAGAACAGCCGGCGGCGGTTGGCGATGCGGGGACCGAAAACGGGCCCCCGCCGATGGCGAGGGCCCGTCCGCGCGACGAACTCGCTAACGGAGTAATTCTTGAGGTTCAGGCGTCCGGCGCACGCTGGTTGCGACGCGCTTGGTCGTTATGGATCGCATCGTCCTTCTTGGGGCGGGTGAGCGCCTCGGGATCGAGCGCCTGGGCCACCTCGTTCTGGCTCGCCACGTCGCGCTGCAGGTTGCCGCCGGCGCTGCTTGCGGTGGCGGGCGTGTCCTCAGCCTGGGCCGCGTCGATCACGGCGTGGTCGTCGTGGATGCGGGCACTCTCGGTGCGCGGGTTTTCCATGGTTGCTCTCCTTCGCCGCTATCAATCGACGAAGGGGCAGGGGCGTTCCGTCAGCCCGCCGGATAGGTGATGGCGATCACCTCATATTCGCGCTCGCCGGCCGGCAGCATCACGCGGCGCAGATCGCCCACCGCGGCGCCGCGCAAGGCCCGGGCGAGGGGGGCGTTCCAGCCGATCCGGCCGCTGCCCGCTTCCGCCTCGTCGTCGCCGACGAGGGTCAGCACGCGCTGGTTGTCGTCCTCGTCCGCGATGGTGAGCGTTGCGCCGAACCAGGCGCGGCTGCGGTCCGGCTGCTGCGCGGGGTCGACGACCTTCGCCGCCTTCATCCGCTTTGCCAGCCATCCGAGCCGCCGGTCGATCTCGCGCAATCGCTTGCGACCATAGATATAGTCGCCGTTCTCCGACCGGTCGCCGTTGCCGGCGGCCCAGGAGATGGTCTCCACCAGCTTGGGCCGCTCGGTCGCGAACAGCGCGTCATATTCCGCCTTCAGCGCGGCATAGCCGGCGGGCGTGATGTAGTTCGGGCGATCCATCGGAAAGGAGCTCAGCCGGGCCGGTTCTTGCCCAGGTACCACGACAGGTTCGCCGGCCCGCGCGAGCGGGCGTGCTGCGGGTTCAGCAGGTCGTAGACGACCGCATTCTCCAGCACGCGCTGCACATAGTTGCGGGTCTCGGTATAGGGGATCGATTCCACCCAATCGAGCGTGTCCACGGCACCCGTACGCGGATCGCCGAAGGCGCCAAGCCACTTGTTCACGTTGCCTGGCCCGGCATTGTACGCCGCCACCGCCAGCGGATAGCTGCCGCCATAATAGTCGAGCATCCGCTGGAAATAGCTCGATCCCAGCTGGATGTTGTAGCCGGTGTCGCTGGTCAGCGAGCCGCTATCGTAGCTCAGCCCCAGCTTGCTCGCCGCCTCGCGGGCGGTGCCGGGCATTAGCTGCATCAGCCCGCGCGCGCCGGCATGGCTTACCGCGGCGCGATCGAACTGGCTCTCCTGCCGCGCGATCGCGTGGATCATCGTGAAGTTGCTCTGCTGCGTCGCAGGCACCGGCACAGACGGATAGCCTGCCACCGTATAGTCGCTGTGGCCGTTCATCAGCGCGCTGCGTCCGACCATGACGCCCAGGTCCGGCCGGCCGATCTTCTTGGAAAGCTCGGCCGCGAGCGCATGATCGGTGTCGCTGGTCGCGGCATTGGCGATCTGGCGCACGAACAGCGTCTGGTCCTGGTACGCGCCGGTGCGGCCGAGATACTGCACCGCCTGCACCACTTCGCGGCCATAAAAGGCCTGGCGCGCCGCCGGATCCGGCGCCACCGCTGCCGTCGCGGAGGGCGCCCGCAAGGGCCGGCCCAGCCGCTCGAGCGCAAGCTGGCCATAGTAGACGTCGGACAAGGCCGCCGCGCTTTCGTACCAGCGGTTCGCGGTCGCCGTGTCGCCCGCGGCTTCGGCTGCACGTGCCGCCCAGTAGAAGCCCTTGGCGCGCGTGGTGGGCGTCCGCGATCCGTTGCCGTAGCGGCTGAACATGCCGACCGCGTCTGCCGGGCGGCCGAGGTTCTTGAGCGCGATGCGCCCGGCAAGCCAGGCGAGGCTCGTATAGTCGTCACGCTCGCCATAGGGCTTGTCCGACACGTCGGTGCCGGCCGGATAGGCGTCGTCGATCTGACGCGCGATGTCGAACGCAACCGCATATTGCCGGTCGTTCGCCGCGCCGCTCGCGTTCGCGAGCAGCACTTCGTACCATTTCTCCACATTGCCCGGCAGCGCGGATAGCGTGCGCGGCTGGGCCAGATAGGCGCGCGCGGCGGGGCTTTGCCCGGAATTGCGCAGCCAGGTCGCGCGATCCGCGATGAAGCCCGGATCGTTGCGATCGGTGCCCACCACCATGCCGCCCAGCATCGACGCGTCTGGCGCGTTCGTGCGGAAGGCGAGGCGGGCGCGGAACAGCGCCTGCTTCGCGGGCGAGACATAGGGAAGCTCGCGCGCGGCCACGGTGGTCGAATTCGCCCACAGCAGCCGGTCCAGCCGCGCCTCGCGATCGGCCGGCGTGAGTGCGCTGGAGAAGCCGCTGATCAGGCGCGCCTCGTCGGAGGGCCGCAGGACGCCGCTGCGCCAGGCAGCACGTGCCGCCTCCCGTGCTGCGTCGGCGCGGCCCATCGCCATCAGCGCCTCGGCATTGCGGAGGCGACCGGCCGCGGTCAGCGGCGGAAACCGCTCGAAGAAGCGCACCGTAATCGACGGATCGCCCGTACCCGGCGCCGTTTCTGCTGCCGCGCGACGGCTCGTCTCGCCCGGCCAGCCCGGATGGGCGAGCAGGAAGCGCGCATAGTCGGTGAAGGGCAGGTTGTCCGACTGTTGCAGCCGCTTCCACTCGGCGAGCGGCGCCGCGATCGGATCGCTCGGCACCACCGGCTGCACCATCTGCTGGCTCGCCGGATACTGGCCGGGAAGCTGCTGCGGCACGGGCAGAGCCTGGCCGTAGAGGAACGAGGCGGCATGATGCTGGAGGGGGTCGGAGGCGACCGACGCGCCGGTCACGCCCGCCGCGAGCAACCCGCCCTTCAACATGTTCGAAAGCAAGGGGGTGAGCATGCTGGACATGATATGGAAGCCGGCCCTATGTCGCCAGCCAATTCTTCCCTTTTGTTGCTTGGAGCGTCCCTGCCCATGTTCTCCGGCTCGATCCCGGCCCTGGTCACCCCGTTCACGGACGGCGCGTTCGACGAGGCCGCCTTCCGCGCGCACATCGACTGGCAGATCGAGAGCGGCTCCACCGCCCTGGTGCCCTGCGGCACGACGGGGGAGGCGGCGACGATGACGATCGCGGAGCACAATCACGTGGTGCGCGTCTGCATCGATCAGGCCGCGGGCCGCGTGCCGGTGATCGCCGGTTGCGGATCGAACGACACGTCGGTGGCGCTGGAGCATGTGCGGGCGGCGAAGGGTGCGGGCGCGGCTGCGGCGCTGCTCGTGCCTCCCTATTACAATCGCCCCAACCAGGAGGGCGTGTTCCGCCATTTCGAGGTGCTGGCGCGCGACGGCGGGCTGCCGATCGTCCTCTACAATGTGCCGGGCCGCACCGTGACCGACATTGCCGTCGAGACGATGGCGCGGATCGTGACGGCCTTCCCGGATGTCGTCGTCGGGCTCAAGGATGCCACCGGCGCCATCCAGCGCGTCTCGGCGCAGCGTGCCGCCTGCGGCGCCGACTTCTGTCAGCTGTCGGGCAATGACGACATGGCGCTGGCGTTCATGGCGATGGGCGGACGCGGCTGCATCTCGGTCACCGCGAACGTGGCGCCGGCGCTCTGCGCGGAGTTCCAGGACGCGTGCCTGGCAGGGGATTATGGCCGTGCGCTCACGCTCCAGGACCAGCTCTATCCGCTGCACGCGGCGCTGTTCAGCGACGCGTCCCCGGGCCCGGTCAAGTACGCGCTCAATCGCCTGCGCCCCGGTTTCTCTGCCGAGATGCGCCTGCCGATGACGCCACCGTCCGAAGCGAGCCGCAAGGCGGTAGACGCGGCATTGGTGCACGCCGGGCTCATTTAATAACGTCAGGGGGCGGCACGACCCCGCTTCCGGATGCGCCGCCCGTAAGCTACTGTCACCAGCGGGAAAGACAGTCATGAGGACGTCTTCCTTTGGGGGGCTGTGGTGATGCTCAGGATGCAGCGCGCGACGGCCTATGCAGGGCGCATCGAAGCAGGTGAGCCCTTCGACACGCTCGACGACTGCGAAGACGCAATACTGATCACCGAGGCGGCGCTTGCAGTGCCCGGCCCCCGCATCGTCTACGTCAATGCCGCGCTGGAGCGGCTGTGCGGTTATTCGCGCGAGGAGCTGCTGGGGAACACGCCCCGCTTGCTGCAGGGCTATGACACGGATCGGGAGGAACTGGCGCGGCTCCGGCGCGAGCTTGAGAGCCGGGGCCAGGCCGAAGGCGAAATCATGAACTATGACAAACGCCGCCAGGAGTATGTGCTCGGATGGACGATCGTACCCATCCGTGACTCCGCGGGAGCGGTGCGCAACTGGCTTTCGCTCCAGATCGACGTGCTTCGGGAGAGCGCGGGCATGCGGGCGCAACCACCCGCCGCCTGAGCGGGCAGCCTATTCCGCCGCCTCTTCCACCCGCGGCGGCACCACCTCGATGCGGTCGCGGCCCAGCCGCTTGGCGCGGAACAGGGCGCGGTCCGCCTCTCCGATCAGGGTGTCCGTCGATCGCGCGGCGGCAGCGTTCCAGACGTCGATGCCGAACGACATGGTCACCGGCCCGAGCCGTTGCCCGCGGAATTCGATCGTCATCTCACGCACGGCGCGGCGAAGCTCGTCCACGCGGCGGCAGATCAGCTCCAGCGAGGCACCGGGGGCGATGACGGTGAACTCTTCGCCGCCGTAGCGGCACACGATGTCGCCATGCCGGAAATGCGCCTGGATCTGACCGGCAACCTCGCGAAGCAGCGCATCGCCTGCCTCGTGGCCGTGGGTGTCGTTGAAGCGCTTGAAGTGATCCACGTCCGCCATGACGACCGCCAGCGGCGCGCCGGTCCGCTGGGCGCGCGCCGCCTCGATCTGCATCGCCTCTTCCAGGTACCGCCGGTTGAACAGGCGGGTGAGTGGATCGCGGATGGATTGTTCGCGAAGGCGCGCACGCAGGTTCTCGTTCACCAGCGCGAGCGCCACATTCTCCATCAGCAGTTCGAGGCGGAAGCGGTCCTCCGGACTCGACAGCCCCTCCACGTAGATCAGGCCCAGGACCTCGCCGCCCGCAATGACCGGTTCGCACATCCGTTCGACGGGAACGCTTCCGCTGGCGTGCACGCAGACGATGTCGGCTCCCGGCCGCGCGACCTCGTGCGACTGGCCGCGCCGGAGCGCCCAGCACTGGTCCGGCATGAAGGTCTCCGGGTTCGCGTAGGGCTCCCCCCAGGTCGAGATGCGGATGAGCAGGTTGTGCGAATGGTTGAGGACGTAGAGCGCGCCGGCCAGGTCCGGCAGGACCTGCGGCAGGAAACAGTCGAGCACGGTCGTGAGCTCGCCCTCGTCGCGGATCGCCTGCAGCCTCCGTGCCATCCCGCTCAGGAGCTCGATCGACTTCTGTCGCGTCTCCAGGGCCCGACTTCGCTGTACCAGCTCGGCGTTGGCACGGGCGAGCTGTGCCTCCGCCATGTTGGATTGCTCGATGGCGCTCGCCAGTTGTTCCGCCATGACGTTGTGCGCGCGGGCGAGCTCGCGGAATTCGACACCGCCTGCCACTTTCGCGCGCGCATCCCGGTCCCCTCCGCCGAAGCGGTTGACCGCATCGAGCAGGTTCTCGAGCGGCCGGGTCATCCCCGTGCGGATTTGCCAGCCCAGCAGCAGGATCAACAGCGCGAGCAGGGGGCAGCCGACGAACAGGAGCACGCGGACGAGTTCGTAGCTCTGGTTCGCGTCTTCCGTCCGCTGGAGGAGAAGGCGACGTTCGTCGTCCCGCATCGCCATGGTGATGGCGTTGATCTGCTGCATCAGCGATCGGCCGCGCTCGCGCGAGACGGGGTTCGCCGCTTGCGTCGCCCCAACTCGCCGGCCGCGCTGCACCGCCCGCGTCATGACCAGGGCCTTGTCGGTCGCGAGGCTTCGCAAGGCCTCGGCCCGCTGCAACTGCTGTGGATTGTCTTGGACGAGCTCGATCACGGTATCGCGAAGCGTGGCCGCACGGGCGATGTTGTCGTCGAAGTTCGCGAGGTACGAAGCATCGTCGGTCAACAGATAGCCGCGAAGCCCGGACTCGGCCTGGCCGAGGTTGGCTTGCAACGAATTCAGGCTGATGATGACCCGTTGCGAGTGCCCGACCCAGTCGAAGGCGGCGCGGGATTGATAGCTGCTGTGAAGGAGAAGCCCGCCCAGCGACAGGGTGGCGATGGCGCAAAGGGCCATCACCGCATAGATGCGGGCGCTAAGGGAGGCGAGGATCTTCACGCGCGCACTCCGCTCGGTTGCAGCGGGTCTCGCTGCCGCATCCATTCCTCGAACCGGGGCGCCGGCATCGGCCGGCCGAACAGATAGCCCTGGCCACTCCGGCAGCCGCTGGTACGCACCAGCTCCCATTGCGCCTCGTTCTCGATGCCCTCGGCCAGCACGTCGAGGCCGAGCCCGGCGCCAAGCGTCGCGATGGCTGCCACAATCAGGGCGTCCGGCCCGTCCGCCGTGATGTCCTTCACGAAGCTGCGATCCACCTTCAGCCGGTTCAGTGGGCAGGCCTTCAGCATGCTCAGTGCCGCATAGCCGGTGCCGAAGTCATCGAACGCGACGCGGACACCCTGGGCGTGCAACGCCATCAGCGCCTCGAGCGTGGCTGCGTCGTGGCGGAGCATGACCTTTTCAGTCACCTCCAGTTCCAGCGCGGTCGGGGCCAGGCCGGTCCGGTTGAGGATCGCGCGGACCTCGCCTGCCAGATCGCGGCCGCGGAACTGAGCCTCGAAAAGGTTGACGCTCATCCGGAACCGCGGCTCGCGCCGCCGCCACCCGACGGCCTGGGAGCAGGCGGTCTCCAGCACCCAGGTGCCGACTTCCGCTGCCAGCGGCCCGTGCTCGATCTGGTCCAGGAACTCGCCCGGCACCAGCAATCCGCGCTCCGGGTGGTTCCAGCGGATCAGGGCCTCGGCACCGATGAGGCTTCCGTCCGCGAGATCCACCTGGGGCTGATAGAACAGCTCGAACTCTCCCCGGGCCAGCGCCTGGGCCAGTGCCTCTCCGGCATCGCCTTCGTCCAGGGGCTCGTGCTTGAGGGCCTCTCCATAGACGCGCCGCGTCCGTTTTCCGTCCCGGCGGGCGTCCTGGAGCGCGGCGCCGGCGGCTGCCATCAGACATTCGGCGTTGTCGGCATGCTTGGGATAGCAGGCGATGCCCACCTGGGCGCGGAGGCGGAGGCGCTGCTTGCCGATCTCAAACGGCGCGATCAACGATCCCAGGATGCGGTCCGCGACGACCAGCGCGGCGGAACGCGGCTCGCCCGGCTGCATCGGGCGCAGGACTGCGAACTCCTCTTCGTCCAGCCGCGTGACCGTGTCCCCTGGCGACACGCTGTCGAGGAGGCGGCGCGCAACCTTCTGCAGCGCGGTGTCCCGGCCTCCTGGCGATGCCGTAGGCTCCAGCTGACGGAGCCCTGCCACGCCGACGCGCAGCAGATGGATCTGCTCGCCTCGCTTGAGGAATTCGGTGATCCGCTCCACCAGTACGGTCCGGTTCGGCAGGCCCGTAATGGGGTCCTGGTTCGCAGCATGCACGGCGAGGTCGTCGCTGCGCCGGCGCGACCCGATATCCCGCACCACGACGTCGTATCCGGCGGGGCTTCCGCTGGAGGAGCTTGCATGAACCAGCACCTCGACCGGGAACAACGTCCCGTCCGATCGCCGCGCATCCAGGTCCGTGGGCGTGTCGAGCAGCGAAGCCATTCCCGCCCCTTCGCGGAGGGAGGGGAGGAAATCGACCAGCTGGGATCCTGTCGCTTCGGACGCGGCGACCCCGAACAGGCGCGCTGCCGTCTCGTTCCAGAAGGTTACCCGGCCCTGTGCATCGGTACAGGCGACCGCCTCCGAAGAAGCGGCGGCGGCAGGGCGAAAACGGGCAGGACCAGCGGCGCGCGCATGCGCCAGCCGCAGTTCCTCCATCCTCTCGGCGGCTCGAAGTCCCAACGCCCGCAAAGCCTGGCGATCCCGTGCCGAAAAGCCGCCGCGCGGACGCTGGTCGATCACGCACAAGGTGCCGACGATGTGGCCGGACGGGGCGCGAAGGGGGGCGCCTGCATAGAAGCGGACATAGGGCGGGCCGACCACGAGCGGGTTGTCGGTGAAGCGCGGGTCGAGCTTTGCATCGAGCACGACCAGCAGGTCGTCGCTTCCCAGTGCGTGCGAGCAGAAGGAAACGTCGCGCGGAGTGCTGCCTTCCTCCAGGCCCAGGCGGGCCACGAACAACTGGTCGGCTTGCCGCACCAGCGTGACAAGTGCGACGGGAGCCTCGAAGCGGCGCGCTGCTGCGCCTGCGATCTCCTGAAGGCGCGGATCCGCCTTCGGATCGCTCAGGCCATATTCTGCAACCGCAGCCAGCCGGGCGCCTTCGTCTGCACTAATCTTCGCTCGTCTCACACGCACACCTCACCAGGTGGCTCCGTCGTTAAACCGGAATAGTTAAAAACTGCGAACACCGTTCTAAAATGGGTCGACTGCACCCGGGTTCCTTCTGGCCCAAGTCCACACAGAGCCTCTACGGTGAAGAAATCGATCTGCCAGTGGCGAAACGGGGGCGCCGCCGCTATGCAATATGCTTCGTTAACTATCTTGCCGTAGGTGTCGAGCTGAACAAGGGGACAGCCATGCGGCAGGACGCGAAAACGCTGCTCGATCGTCTCGATCGGCATTATCTCGAATATCAGGACTTCACGGCGGTCGCCGAGGAGATCGAGTTGTGGCCGCTGTTTCAGACGCTGCTTCGCGATCCGCGGATCGTAGGAAACCGCGAACAGTCCGTGCCGGCGTCGGGCTCTGCTGCTGCGGAAACCACCCTGGCGGCTGCACAGGAGGCGACGCCTGCCGCGCCCCGGTTTC
This sequence comes from Sphingomonas sp. ACRSK, assembly GCF_022346685.1. Taxonomy (NCBI): domain Bacteria; kingdom Pseudomonadati; phylum Pseudomonadota; class Alphaproteobacteria; order Sphingomonadales; family Sphingomonadaceae; genus Sphingomonas; species Sphingomonas sp. ACRSK. The sequence goes on from NZ_JAKRNR010000023.1 coordinate 16,746, forward strand.
CTTCCGCAGAGGCGGAGGCCCGCCCGGCCGCCGGCCTGTTCGGCCGATATGGGCGGGCCGCAGCACCTGCCCCCAAGGTTCCCGAGCCGGCCCGTGAGCCGGATCTCCGCAACTTCCTCCATGATCTCGGGAAAGGCCGCGCATGACCATGATCCTGATGCGCTCGCCCAAGGGCGGCGTGGGCACCACGTTCCTGACCGCCCGACTGGCGATCGCGCTTGCGGGGCGGGGGCATGACGTTTCTGCGGTAGACTGCACCACCCAGGAGGCGCTCAAGCTCTATTTCGGCCTGTCCCCCGCCCAGACGCTGGAAATGCTGGATGCCGAGGCGACGCCCGACGCGATTGCCGGCGTCGAGCTGTTCCAGGCGTATCCCGAGCAGAACGTCGAACACGTGGCGGACCAACTGCTCGCCCGTTGCGCCAAGGGGAAGGTCTGCCTCGTGGACCTGGGCACGGCGGGCGCGCAGTTGCGCGACCGTCTGCTGCCGCATGCCGCGCTGGAGATCTGCACGCTGGCGCCTTCACCGCTGGCGCTGGCTTCGCTTACCAAGGTGGATGCCTTGACCTCGGTTCTGTCGCTCACGCGCACGGCCTTCGTCCTCAACCAGATGGACGACCGCCGCCGCCTGTCGAACGACATTCACAAGCTGGTGCGCACGCTGCTGGGGGACCAACTGCTCGGCACGGTGCGCCGCGACGAGGCGGTGATGGAGGCCCTGGCCGCCATGAAGCCGCTCGCCACCTTCGCCCCTGCCAGTGCCGCACTGACGGATGTCGAGAGGCTGACGGAAACGGTGATCGCGCGCTGCGGCCTGGCTCCGGCCGGACGCTTGCAGGACGCTGCCGCATGAGCCAAGGGGCGGCGATGACGGAGCCCGCCTCGCCGATGTCGCGCGTGGCGCGCGTGCTGATCGCGATACCCGTCCTGATGGCGGTCGTCGCGGTGCTTCTGATTCCGCTCGATTTCCGCACCCAATGGATCTTCGCGGGCACCACCATCATCGGGGCGCTGCTGATCGGGCGCAACAAGTCCCGTCGTGGCACCCTTGCGATCGCCGCGCTCTCGTTGCTGATGTCGACGCGCTACCTGATCTGGCGGACGACGACGACGCTGGAGTTCGACTCCATACCGGAAATGCTGCTGGGCACCGGCCTCTACCTGGCCGAGCTCTATGCCTGGGTGATCCTGGTGCTCGGCTTCCTGCAGACCAGCTGGCCGCTCGACCGCCCGGTGATCGAGATCGAGGGGACGCCGGACACCTGGCCGATGGTCGATCTCTACATCCCGACCTACAATGAGAGCCTCGAGATCGTCCGCAACACCGCGTACGCGGCGATGGACATGGACTATCCGCGGGAACGCTTCCGCGTGTTCATCCTGGATGACGGGCGTCGCCCGGAGTTCCGGGCGATGGCCCGCCAGGTCGGCTGCGGCTATCTTACCCGCACGGACAATCTCCACGCCAAGGCGGGCAACATGAACGCCGCGCTCCGCAAGACGGAGGGTGAGCTGATCGCGATCTTCGACTGCGACCATGTGCCGACCCGCGCCTTTCTCCAGCTGACGGTCGGCTGGTTCCAAAAGGATCCGAAGCTCGCGTTGCTGCAGACGCCGCACCACTTCTATTCGCCCGATCCCGTGCAGCGGAACCTGGCGGGGGCAGGCGACATGCCGGGGGAGGGCGACCTCTTCTACGGCGCCGTCCAGCGCGGCAACGATCTTTGGAACGCGACCTTCTTTTGCGGCTCGTGCGCGATCATCCGCCGCGAGGCGCTGATGCAGACCAACGGCTTCGCCGGCGAGACGGTGACCGAGGATGCGCATACCGCGCTCAAGCTGCAGCGCATGGGCTGGAACACCGCCTACATCGCCGCGCGGCTGTCAGCCGGCCTGGCGACCGAGCGCCTGGTGCTGCACATCGGCCAGCGCATCCGCTGGGCGCGCGGCATGACGCAGATCATGCGCATCGACAATCCGCTGCTCGGGCGCGGCCTGAACTGGCAGCAGCGGCTTTGCTACATCAACGCGATGCTGCACTTCCAGTTTCCGTTGCCGCGGATCGTGTTCCTGACGTCCCCGCTCGCCTATCTGCTTGCCGGCGCCAACATCATCCACGCCTCGGCCGGGCTGATCTTTGCCTATGCAGCACCGCACCTGTTCCTGGCGATGCAGTCGAGCGAGCGCATCCAGGGCGGCGAGCGCCGTCCGTTCTGGGGCGAGATCTACGAGACGCTGCTCGCGTTCCACCTCGTCAAGCCCACGGTCTACACGCTGTTCCGCCCGCACGAGGGCAAGTTCAACGTCACGGACAAGGGCAGTCTGCTCGACCGGACCTATTTCGACTTCGCGACGGTCAAGCCGCACCTGATCACGATCGGCCTGCTGCTGTTCGGCATCGCCTTCGGCTTTGCGCGGCGGCTTCTGTTCCCGGGCGAGTTCGATGTGCAGCTTGACACGCTTTTCCTCAACACCGCCTGGGCGATGTTCAGCGTGGTCATCCTGCTGGCGGCCGTTTCGGTGGCACGCGAGCGGCGCCAGACGCGCCAGCACATCCGCTTGCCGGTGAAGCTGCCGGTGACCGTATACCTCGACGATGGCTATGTGCTCGACGGGACCACCAAGGACGTGTCGCTGGGCGGCCTGTCGCTGACGCTGCCTGAAGGCGTGTCGCTGACCGGGCGGACCGTGACCGACGTGGCCCTGCCGATGGGAGACGACATGCTGACACTGCCGGTGGAGACGATGCGGACGCGTGGATCCAATGCCTTTCTTCGTTTCCCCGAGCTCTCGCCCGATCTTGTCCGCCTGCTGGTGCGGTCGGTGATGGGCCGCGCCGACGCCTGGCAGCCCGCCGGTCCGCACCCGACCGTCTCCGGCTTTCGTTCGCTTGCGCACATCACGGCGATCGGCATCGGCACGCTCGGCAACATCTTTCGCCGGGAGCCGAAGAACGTGGCGACTGGCACCCCGGCGCCGATCAAGGCCGCTGCGGCCTTGGCACTCACCGTTCTCGGTGCGGCGATGCTGCGTCCGGACGCCGCCCACGCACAAGTCGCGCCGGAGACCGCCGGGGCGGCGGTCGCTCCGGCTGCCGATGGGACCGGTCGCCAGATCCGCCTGACGCTGCGCGACCTGCAGCAGCGCCAGCCGATCCGTCTGGGCAGCACCCATGGTGAAATCGGCATTCCGTTCGGCGTGCGCTCCGACGCGGTCGTCACTTCTGCGACGATGACGCTGACCTTCGCCTATTCGCCCGCGCTGCTCGGCGACCTCAGCCAGATGGTGGTGCTGGTCAATGGCGAGACGGTTCGCACCATCCCGCTGGTGCGGGAGACCGCAGGCGGCACCCAGCTGACCTTCCCGGTCGATCCGGCGCTGTTCCTGCCGGGGGACAATCGCCTGAACCTGCGATTCCTGGGCCATTATGCCCGCGACTGCGAGGACCCGTTCCACAGCTCGCTGTGGGCGAACATCAGCAACACGCGGACCTATCTGGACCTTTCCGTCCAGCCGCTGCCGCTCGACCCCAATCTTTCCCGCTGGCCGGCGCCGTTCGTCGATCGCGCCGATCCGCGTGCGCTCAACCTGCCGTTCGTGTTCCTGAGCACGCCAACGGCCGGCGAATTGGAGGCGGCGTCCGCGCTCGCCTCCTGGTTCGGCAGCCTGGCCAGCTACCGCGGCTTCTCCTTCCCGCCGCGGTACAACCAGCTGCCGCGCGGCAACGCGGTGCTGTTCCTGACCAACGCGCGCCGGATGGGCAACTTCGGCGGCAACATCCAGGGGCCGTCCGCCTCCGTCGTCCGCAATCCGGCCGATCCCTCCGGCACGCTGCTGCTGGTGATGGGCCGCGACGACCGCGAGCTGAAGCAGGCGGCGGCGGCGCTGGCGCTCAGCCGCGGGCTTGCGGGTGGAACGAGCGCGTCCTTCGCGGGCGTCCGTATCCCGTCGATGCCGCGCTACAGCGCGCCGCGCTGGCTGCGGACCGACCGTCCGGTGGAACTCGGCGAGTTCACCCAAGCCTATGCGCTGCAGGGGCAGGGGCTGCCGCCCGGACCGCTCACGACGTCGTTCCGCGTCGCGCCCGATCTGTTCTTCTGGCCGCGGCAGGGCGGCGACCTGCGCCTGCACTACCGCTACCCGGGCGCTCCCTGGCTCGATCGCCGCGCCTCGCGGCTCGATATCTCGATCAACAACCAATATCTCGGCACGGAGCCGTTGCGCGGCGCGTCCTGGTGGCGGCGGTTGATGGGTGACGATGCGGCGGAGTCCTACACGTCCACCGCAGACATCGTGCTGCCCGACTATAACCTGTTCGGCCAGAACCAGCTGATCCTGGACTATAACCTGATCGTTGCCGACAAGAAGCGGTGCGAAGGCACGCTTCCGGACAATGTGCGGGTCAGCATCCTGCCGGACAGCACGATCGATCTTGGCCACGCCTATCACGCCATCCGGATGCCGGACCTCGCGACCTTCGCGGGCGCGGGCTATCCGTTCACCATCCGACCGGACCTGGGCGAGACGGTGGTCATGGTGGGTCCCAACCCGGCACCTGCGACGGTGGAAGCGCTGCTGGCGGTGATGGGTCGCCTGGGCGATTCCACCGGCGCCGCCGCGACCCAGGTGACGGTGGTAACCGACGGCTCGGCCGATCGCGCGACGGGCAAGAACGTGCTCGTCGTCGGCGACATGAAGCTCGCAGCCGGTTCGCTCTTCGCCGACGCGCCCGTCCACTATGAGAACGGCCGTCTGCAGGTGCGCAAGCGGAACCCGATCATGCGCGCGGTCCAGTTTGTCTCCCCCGACAGCCGCGATGCGGAGGAGTCGGTGGGAGAGGCGCTCTACAGCAGCGACAACTTCAGCGGCATCGTGAGCTTCCAGTCGCCGTTCGACAGCGATCGCACCGTGGTGGCGCTGCTGGCGACCGATCCGCTGAACCTGCCCCAGATGGTCGCGGGCCTGGCTGACGTGAAGATCAATGCGGCGGTCCAGGGCGATCTCTCGATCTTCACGGGCGACGACATGGCCAGCTTCGCGGTCGGCGATCGCTACTGGGTCGGTGCGCTGCCGTTCTGGATGAAGGCAGCCTATTGGACGAGCCAGCGTACCTGGCTACTGGCGCTTTCCGGCATCCTGGCGGCGATCCTGTTGTCCTGGCCCGCCTATTTCCTGCTCAAGCGACAGGAGCGCAAGCGGCTCCAAGCGGTGGAAAAGTGATGCGAACCCGATCCTTGCAGTGGCTGCTGAGCGGCGCCGTCATCGTCACGATGGCTCCTCCCGTGGCGGCACAGGCGCAGGCGGATGCCGTGCCGGCACTGCTGCGCCAGGCGAAATACTGGGAAGGCCGCGGCCGCCGCGACTTGGCCGTCCAGGCGTACCGCCGCGTCCTCGCGATCGACCCCAACAACGCCACGGCAAAGCGCGGCATGGCGGGGCCGACAGCAGCGCCTGCTCCCGCACCGGCACCGGCCAAGCCGGCTGCCGCCCGTCCGCAGCCCAAGTCCCAGCCCCAGCAGCCCGCAGCGCGGCCCGCTTCGGCTCCCGCGGCTCCTGCGGCGCCCCGCCGCCAGGCAGCGCCCGCGCCCTCCCGCGATCCCGGCGGCGATGCCCGCGCGGCCGGGTTCACCGCGCTCGACGACGGCAACCTCGAGCGCGCGGAAACGCTGTTCCGCAGCGCGCTCAAGCGCTCGCCGAACGATGGCGACGCGCTGGGTGGCCTCGGCCTGGTCGAGCTCCGGCGCGAACGCTTTGCGGAGGCGCGCGACCTGCTACAGCGCGCCTCGCGCCGCGGTACCGGCAACCGCTGGGCGGAGGCACTCCAGTCGGCGAGCTTCTTTGCGGATCTGCGTGCGGCGCAGGCCGACTTCGATGCGGGCCGCGTCGCAGAGGCGCAGGCAACGGCCGAGCGCCTGTCGCGCAGCGACAATCCCGCCGCGCAGACCGCAACCGAACTGCTTGCCCGCATCTACCAGCAGCAGGGTCGCTATGCGGACGCCGCCAATCTCTACACCCAGGCCGCCCGCGCGAGCGGGGGCGCCCAGGTGGGTGCATTGCGGGTAAGCGCGATCCGTGCCCAGGCACAGGCGGAGGTGGCCGCCGGCCGTCCGGGCCAGGCGCAGCAGCTATACGACCGCGCCATTTCGCTCGACCCGAACGATCCCTGGCTACGCTACGACTATGCCCGGTTCCTGCGCGACCAGCGCCGGCCGATGGACGCGACCACGATCATCAGCCCGCTCGCGCAGTCGGCCGCGCCGGAGTCGCTCTATGCCGCGGCGCTGTTTGCGCAGCAGTCCGGCCAGCTGGGCGCGGCCGAAACGCTGATGGCGCGCATCCCGGAAGGGTCGCGTACCGAGGAGATGAACGGCTTCGTGCTCGGGCTGCGTGCCGAAGCCGCCGTCACGCGCGCCCGGGCGCTGGGTGCGCAGGGGCAGCAGCAGGCCGCACTGCAGTCGCTCCGCCAGATCGCCGACATGCCCAACCTGCCGGCGGCGCAGACCGCCACCATCGCGACCGCGTTGTTCGAGCTTGGCGACACCCAGACCGCCTCCGTGCTGGCGCAGCGTGCCGCCGGCATGCCGGTGGCCTCTGCCGAGGCCTATGATCCGATCGTCCGGGTGCTGGCCGCCACCGGCCAGGACATGGCGGCCGAGGAAGCGCTCTCCCGTGCGACCCAACTCGCCGGCGGCACGGCGCAGGGGATGCAAACCGTGGCGACGCTGCGCTCCGCGGTGGCCGTCGCACGCGCCGACCGCCTGCGTCTCGCGGGCCAATATGCCCCGGCCTTCGACGTCCTGCAGCAGGCATGGGCCGCGACGCCCGGCGACACCGACGTGCTCGCCTCCCTGGGGCGGCTCTACCAGACCGGGGGGCTCAACGCTCAGGCGGCGCAGACCTATCGCATGATCCTGGCGAAGGACCCGAACAATCGCGATGCGCTGATCGGCTTTGCCGAGACCGCATCGTCGGCCGGCGAGCACGGCGCCGCGCGCGAGGCGGCCCGGCAGGCGATCCGCGTCGCGCCCAGCGACTATCGCACCTATCTGGCGGCAGCGCGCATCGAGCAGGCGCGCGGAGACGACGGCGCCGCGCGCAAATATCTCCAGCAGGCGCGGACCCTCTATGTGGGACAGGCGGGGGCCGGCGGCGCCAATCCCTTCGCCGGCAATCCGTTCGCGCAGATGGCGCAGCCGGCGGTTGCGACCAATCCCTTTGCCCCCGTCGCCTCCGGCAGCAATCCGTTCGCCTTCGGCGCCGGCGGCGTCCAGACCGCGTCTGCGGCGCCGATGGGGCTCGCGCCCGTCGGTGGGGCGCCCGTGTCGCCCTTTGCCACCTCGCCCCGATCGGACGGCTACGCCGCTCCCTATCCGGCGGCTGGCGCTGCGGCGGCACCACAGGGCTGGATGCCCGGCGCTCCCGGTTCCCCCGGCTCGGCACCCCAGATGGCGGCGCAAGGCGGCGATCCGGTGCTTCAGGGAATCGAAGCCGACATGCGTCGGCTCGCCGCCAGCAGCGCTCCGCGCGCGGACGTCACCACCGGCTTCCGCGACCGCTCGGGTGAAACCGGACTCAGCTCGCTCAAGGAACTGAGCGGCACCGCCAAGGTCTCGACCGGCTTCGCCGGTGGTCGCCTAGGCGTGCAGGCACAGGCGGTCGTGCTCGATGCCGGCCGTCCGACCGGCTCCGGACTTGCCCGCTTCGGGCGCAACGGCACGGCCGAAGCGCAAGGTATTGTGGCGGAGCAGCCGTCGCAATTGACGCAAGCGGCCACTCAGCACGACGCGGGCGTTGCCGTGGCCGCTACTTACGAGGGGGATCTCGTCCAGGCCGACGTGGGCACCACGCCCCTCGGCTTCGCCAAGCGCCATGCTGCGGGTGGTGTCGCAATGACGCCGCGATTCTCGCCGGAAGCGAGCGGGCGGATCTGGGCCGAGCGCCGACCGGTCACGGACAGCATCGTTTCCTATGCCGGCACGATCGATCCCGTGACCGGGGATTTCTGGGGCGCCGTGATGCGCACCGGCGGCGGCGGTTCGCTGTCGTGGGATCGCGACGGCACCGGCGCCTATGTGGATGGCGCCTGGCACCATTATGACGGCACCGGCGTGCGCGACAACCATTCCATGCAGTTCAACGCCGGCGGCTACACGCGCGCCTACCGGGATACGCGTTCTTCGCTGACCGTCGGGATCAATGCCAATTACCAGGCGTTCGGGAACAATCAGAACTACTTCAGCTATGGGCACGGCGGCTATTTCAGCCCGCAGAGCTTCTTCAGCGTGAGCTTCCCGGTGCGTTTCGCGATGAACACCAACGGCTTCGAGATCAGCGCCAATGCGGCGCCCGGCTATCAGAGCTACGAGCAGGACGCGGCGCCGCTGTATCCGACCGATCCGGGGGCGCAGACGGTTCTGGACCAGCTGAAGGCCCAGAACACCGACGTCCGGGCGAGCTACGACAGCCTCAGCGATACCGGCTTCGGCCTCGCCGCAGGGGCGTCGGTCTACTACGGGCTCGCCGGCAGCACCCGCGTGGGTGGTGACATCAATGTTAACACTTTTGGCCAATACAACGAAGTGCGTACCTCGGTAGGTATCAAACAGACGTTGGGAGGCGACAAGTGAGCAAGCCGATGCTGATGCCTTGGCGGCTTGATCCGTCAGAAACCGGGCTTCAGCCGCCGGTCATGCTCGCCTGCCACATGGTGGACGAGGCGTGGGAGGTAGCGGAGCCCGAGCAGGCGCAAGCGTTCTTCCGTGCCATCGGCGCCCGCATCGCGCGTGCCTATCCGCTGGGCGAGGCGCAGTCCAACGACGAGATCTTTGCTGCCATGAACGCCTTCTGGGCCGAAAGCGGTTGGGGCCGGGTGGTGCTGCGCTTTGCCGAAGGCGGGCTGCAGATCCTCCATTCGGAGTTGCCGCCGGCGCCGCACGGTATGGATGAGGGCCGCTGGCACGACACCGCGGTGGCCGTGCTCGCCGGCATCTACGATCATTGGCTCGGCCAGCTCGGCGGCAGCGCGAGCATCCGCACGCGTGTCCTCGGTTCCAGCGAACGGAGCGTGGAATTCTTCTATGGTGCTTGACCGACGCGCACTGCTGCTCGGTGCCGGCAGCAGCTTCGTCGTCGCATGCTCGGGGCGCGCGGCGGACAATGGCCACGACACCGCCGGCAATGCCGCGGTACCGCGCAAAACATCCCCGGTGACAGGCGGCAACCCCGCCCTGATCCCATCGCTCTGGACCGGCTTCAAGGGCAGCTTCGTGCAGCCGGACGGCCGGGTGATCGACACCGGCAACAACGGCGTCAGCCACACGGAAGGGCAGGGCTATGCGCTCGTCCTTTCCGCCACGGCAGGCGACCGCGACGCCTTCGACCGTATTCTCGCCTGGACGGAAAAGACGCTGACGCGCAGCAGCGACCCGCTCTATTCCTGGCGCTACGACCCCAATGCCGCCCAGCCCGTGGGCGATCCGAACAACGCCACCGACGGCGACATGCTGATCGCCTGGGGGCTGATGATCGGTGCAGACCGTTGGCGCGAGCGTTTCCTGGCGGAGCGGGCCGCGGCCATCCGCAACGCGCTGCACGACACCATGCTGCGGCAGGTCGGGAACGACCTCTTCCTGGTTCCTGGCGGCACCGGGTTCGAGCAGCAGGGCCGGCTGACGCTCAACCCTTCCTATTACGTGTGGCCCGCGCTCGAACGGTTCCGGGCGGCCGACGGCGACAAGAAGTGGGATGCCGTCATCAAGGGCGGGGAGGTGCTGATCGCCCGCGCGCGCTTCGGCCAGCATGCCCTGCCCACCGACTGGGTGGACGTGACGCCGGACGGCAGCATGTCGCCGGCTGCGGGGCGTGATCCGCGCTTCGGCTTCGACGCGGTACGCGTGCCGCTCTACCTCGCAATGGCGGGTCGCGGTGCCAAGGCGGACGCGATCGCGCGCTTCTGGCGCGGCTATGGCGCCGGGCCAATTCCCGCGTGGATCGATGTCCGCACCGGGCAGAACGCACCCTTTGCCCTATCGAGCGGCGCGATGGTGGGCGTACGCCGCCTGCTCGGCCAGCCGCTGCCGGCGCCGACCCCGCAGGCCGATTATTACGCCAGCGTCCTGCAGGCACTCGCCTATCTCTAGGCCGTAGTGCCTGCCGTCGTTCAGGACTTTGACCGGAAAGCCGGCGATACGCTGCGCATGCTGATGCCCCTGCCGTAATCCCGAGTGGGCGCCAGCTTTTCCGTCCAGCAGAAAAGCTACGTTGGGATGTCTCCTGGCGAACCCCAGATCGGGTTCATGACCCAGGTTTCTGCAAGCGGCAGCGCGGTTCGCTTACCTTCGTTCGGCGTTCAAGTTCTCCTCGGCATGGTGGCGGGCGTTTTGCTCGGCTTGCTCGCACGCTCGATTCCGGGCGGGGACGCCAATTGGCTTGCGCAGACGCTGCACACGGTGGGGCAGAGTTTCGTCCAGCTTCTAAAAGCGCTGGTGCCGCCGCTGGTGTTCACCGCCATCGTCGGCTCGATCGCCGCGCTGCGCGAGTTGCGCAACGCGGCCCGTCTGGTGGTAGAGACGCTGGTCTGGTTCGCGATCACCGCGGCCATCGCGGTGACGATCGGGATCGTGCTGGGCATCGTGATCCAGCCGGGTCTCCATGCGGGCGTGGATCAGGCAGCGGCCGCGGTGCCGGCGACCACCGGCAGCTGGGTCGATTTCCTGAAGGGGCTGATCCCTGCAAACTTCCTCGGCATCGGCGCCACCACGACCCAGGCCGACGCGAAGCTGTCGACCACCCTGTCGTTCAACGTGCTCCAGATCATCGTCGCGGCGATTGCAGTGGGTGCGGCTGCGGTCCGGATCGGTGCGGCGGGCGAGCCGTTCCTGGCGTTCAACGCATCGGCGCTCCAGATCTTTCGGCGGCTGCTGCGCTGGGTAATCGCGCTGACGCCGATCGGCACCGCCGCGCTCATCGGCGATGCCGCGGTCCGCTACGGCTGGGGCACGCTGTCGAGCCTTGGGTCCTTTACCGGTGCGATCTACCTCGGCCTCGCGCTCGTCCTGCTCGTCGTCTACCCGCTGCTGCTGGCGGCGCACGGGCTCAGCCCGCTGCGGTTCTTCGCGTCGGCCTGGCCCGCGATCCAGCTCGGCTTCGTGTCGCGCTCGTCGGTCGGCACGCTGCCCTTGACCGAGGAAGTGACGGAGCGGTCGCTCGGCGTGCCGCGCGCCTACACGTCCTTCGCCGTCCCGCTTGCCGCGACGACCAAGATGGACGGGTGCGCGGCCATCTACCCGGCCATCTCGGCAATCTTCGTCGCGCAGTTCTTCGGCGTACCGCTTCACTTCGCCGACTATCTGCTGATCGTGTTCGTCTCGGTGCTCGGCTCTGCCGCCACCGCCGGCATGACGGGTGCGACGGTGATGCTCACGCTCACGCTTTCCACGCTCGGGCTGCCGCTCGATGGCGTGGGACTGCTGCTCGCAATCGATCCGATTCTGGACATGGGGCGCACCGCGGTGAATGTTGCCGGGCAGGCGCTGGTGCCGACGATCGTCGCCAAGCGCGCCGGGATGCTCGACTTGGCACGCTACCATGCCGGCGGCGCTGCGGACCTCCAGCCGCGACAGGCGCTTTCCGCCTGACGGGCACATCGTTGGCCGCACGGCAAGGCCGTTCGGGCGCAGCTTGATTGTCTAGCTACATAGTAGGATTATCTTCGAACTGGCTGGCGGGCGTGATAGTCAAAGGGTTCTTCTCGGAACCAGGAGAAGCACGATGGCGAGTTCCTCTTCGAACGAAGCACTGCATCCGACGATCTTGACGGTGCCGGGCCTGAACGGATCGGGTCCCTCCCACTGGCAGACGCTGTGGGAGCAGCGCCGCCCCGATACGGTGCGCGTCGATCTCGGCATGTGGCACACCCCGCATCGCAACAGCTGGGTCACCAAGCTGGACCAGGCGATCCGCCGGGCGGAGGCGCCGGTGGTGCTGGCCGCGCACAGCCTGGGCTGCATTGCGGTCGCCTGGTGGGCGGAGCTTTCGCCGCAACTGCCGGACGGCCCCGTCGTCGGCGCGCTGCTGGTGGCACCTGCGGACGTCGATCGGCCGGAGGCGCCTGCCGAGGTGAAGGGCTTTGCCACGACGCCGCGCCCGCGGCTGCCGTTTCCCTCGATCGTGGTCGCTTCCCGGGACGATCCATGGATCACCCTGGAGCGTGCGCGCGGCCTTGCCGCGGACTGGGGCAGCGAGTTCATCGATGCCGGGGAGCGCGGCCACCTGAACGCCGACAGCGGCCTGGGCGACTGGCGCGCGGGACAGGAACTGCTCGACGGCGTCCTCCTCGAAAGCTTCGAAGCGGGCGGGCACGGGACCGCCCCAACGGAAGCGCGCAGCCTGGTCGCACGCGAGGTACGGCGCCGCGCGGGCTTCGGCGGCTTGGAAGCACACGGGGCGTGAGCTCGGCGTCGGGGAAGTAAGCAAGGCGGCGAGGGATCGCGACCGCCGTATAAAACAGGGAAGGGAGCTGCCTATGACCAGTCTGGCGATGTGGCGAGAGGATCTCTCCGTCATCACGCTTTCGGACCCGCAGGACCCGCTGCCCGCCTGGCGGAAGCTGGGATGGCCGGCCGAAGGCGCGCGGCATCTGAGCGGGGGCTTCGCGACGCGGTCCGACCGGGCACGCTGGGCGGCCAAGCTGGACCGCGCCGTAACCGAGTCGGACCGGTCGGTCCTGCTGATCGCCAGCGGCCTCAGCTGCTTCGCCGTCGGCTGGTGGGCGAAACTGTCGCCCGCCAACTATGCCGCGCGGGTGGCGGGCGCGCTGCTGTTCGCGCCGGGCGAAGCGCGGGAGGACCTGCGAGGCCGCTTCGCCGCGCCCCGGATCGCGATGCCCTTCTCCTCACTGGTGATCGACGACGCGATCGACGAGAAGGATGCGGAGCTGCAGCGCATCGCTTCCGACTGGGGCAGCGGCCTCGTGCGCACCCGGGAACGGAGCGCACCCGCCGGCGGCTCCTGGCGGCAGGCACAGCGCCTGTTCCGGCGCTTCACCACTGCGGTCGTCGAGCATGACGTGCAGCGCGCGCGGGCGCTTCGCGGATTCGGCGCGGGCGAGTAGACGGTCGGCATCCGCTTCCCAGTCTCTCCGGTAGCGCCTAGGATCTCCGCATCCGGCGGCTGGAGACCGGGAAGGCGGAGGAGATGCCGATGCAATGGATGCTGCTCGCGGTGCAGGCGGCGACGCTGGGGGCCACCAACTATGCCGTGGACGCCCCGATGGCGCCGCCCGCGGCTCCGGCCAGTTTCGCAGACGAATTCGCGGCCAAGAAGGTGGACCGAAGCATCTGGCGGTTCGACACCTCCCGTAACGCCGCCGGCTGGTACAACAACGAGAAGCAATATTACGCGGCCGACCGGCCGGAAAACACCCGCATCGAAGACGGCGTGCTTGTGATCGAAGCGCGGCGGGAGCCGCTCTCCAAGGCGAAGTTCCCCGATTGGGGCGGGCAGGCGTACAGCTCCGCCAAGCTCGTGACCCGCCAGACGCTCGGCTATGGCTTCTACGAGGTGCGCGCCAAGCTCCCCTGCGGCCGCGGCGCCTGGCCCGCCATCTGGATGGTTCCGGAGGACGCCTCCTGGCCCGCCGGTGGCGAGATCGACATCATGGAGATGGTCGGCTGGGACCCGAACGTCATCCATGCGACCCTTCACAGCGGCGCCTTCAACCATCGCCTCGGCACGCAGCGCGGCGCGCAGAAGCAGGTGGCGACCGCGTGCACCGCCTTCCACAACTACCAGCTCGACTGGAAGCCGGATTCGATCACAATCGGCGTCGACGGTCGTGCCTATATGCGGGTTGCGAACGACCAGCCGGGCGGGGCAGCGGCATGGCCGTTCACCAGGCCCTATCCGCTGATCCTGAACCTTGCCGTCGGCGGCGACTGGGGCGGGGCGAAGGGCATCGACGACCCCAGCTTCCCGCAGCGTATGTCGGTGGATTATGTCCGCTACTGGAAGCACGGCGACTGATCGCACGGCGGCTGGACATCGGTAGGATGGCGCCGCTATCGGCCCGGCGATGGGTATCATCGCAACGATCATGAACACGACCACCGGCCAGCCGATCCAGCGGATGAGCTTCGGCCGCATGCCGAAGCCATGGGCTTCCTTCACGCTGGAGACGGGCGAGCTCGTCACCGCGGACCGCGTCGAAGTGGGCAAGCCCGCGCCGGGCAAGGTGGTGGTGCCCGTCTCCGTCTGGGTAACGCCGAAGAAGTCGGGCTGAGCGGCCGCGAGCGATACTGTACCCCGGCGAAGGCCGGGGCCCTGTCGGGAAGGCTTCTGAAAGGGGGCGCGACCCGACCTAGACCATCGCACCTGGGCCCCGGCATTCGCCGGGGTACTAAGAAGAGTGGAGAGCGTTTACTCCGTCGCGTACCGGTCGGTCGCGCGGACGAGCTGGTCCAGGATCCCCGGCTCGCTCCACGCGTGACCGGCACCTTCCACCAGCCGGAAGTCCGCCTCCGGCCACGCCTGGTGCAGCGCCCATGCGGTGCGCGGCGGGCAGACGATGTCGTAGCGCCCGTGCACGATTGTGCCCGGGATGTCGCGGAGCCGGTGCGCGTCCCGGATCAGCTGGTCCTCTTCCAGCCATCCGTGATGCACGAAATAGTGATTCTCGATCCGCGCGAAGGCGAGGGCGAAGTGCGGGTCTTCGAACCCGGCGCTCAGCTTCGGATCAGGTAGCAGCGTGATCGTCCGCCCTTCCCACAGGCTCCACGCCTTGGCCGCCTCGATCCGCGCCTCTGCGTCGTCGCCCACCAGCCGCCGGCGGTACGCGCCCCGCATGTCCTCGCGCTCGGCTTCCGGTATCGGCGCCTGGAACGCTTCCCAATAGTCCGGGAACACCTCGGACGCGCCGAACTGGTAGTACCAGTGCAGTTCGGGCTCGGTCAGCGTGAAGATGCCGCGCAGCACCAGCTCGCTCACCCGCTCCGGGTGTGTCTCGGCATAGGCAAGCGAAAGGGTAGAGCCCCAGGAGCCGCCGAACACCAGCCAGCGCTCCACGCCGACGTGGCGGCGCAGCCGTTCGATGTCGGCGACCAGGTGCCAGGTGGTGTTCGCCTCCAGCGAGGCGTGCGGGGTCGAGCGTCCGCAGCCGCGCTGGTCGAACAGCAGGACGTCGTAGCGCGCCGGATCGAACAGGCGCCGTACATCGGCGGAAATGCCGCCGCCGGGGCCGCCGTGCAGGAACACCGCGGGCTTGGCACCCGGCGTGCCGCACCGTTCGTAATAGATGCTGTGCCCGTCGCCGACGTCGAGCATGCCGGTCTCGCATGGTTCGATCGGCGGGTAGAGGCTGCGCAGCGGTTCGGTCATGCCCCGTTCTTGCAGTTGCGCGGCCGCGCCGTCCAGCGGCGTGCACATGGCACCGTCGAGTACCTTTCCTCGCGCGATGCGAGCGCCTATGTCCGGCCTCCCATGGCCCGACCCAGACCAGCCACCTTCGACAAGCGCAAGACCGTCGCCGAGAACCGGCGCGCACGCTTCGACTATTTCATCGAGACCACCTACGAGGCTGGCATCGCGCTCACCGGCACCGAGGTGAAGTCGCTTCGCTTCGGCGAGGGCTCGATCGCCGAAAGCTATGCCGAGGTGAAGGACGAGGAGGTCTGGCTGATCAACGCCAACATCCCCGAGTTCAGCCACGGCAACCGCTTCAACCATGAGCCGAAGCGCCCCCGCAAGCTGCTGCTCAACATGCGTGAGATCAACAAGATGCACGGCGCCGTCGCGCGCGAGGGCATGACGCTGGTCCCGCTGTCGATCTACTTCAACAGTCGCGGCCGGGCGAAGGTGGAGCTGGCGCTCGCCAAGGGCAAGAAGGCGCACGACAAGCGCGACACCATCAAGGAACGCGACTGGAAGCGCGAGCAGCAGCGCCTGCTGCGCGATCGCGGCTGACGCGCTTGCACGACAAGCAGCTCGGCGTCCGCATCTTGCGGTGGGCGGCGGCGAACATGCCGACGCGCGAGAGCATGGGCGAGAACCGCTGGCTGCGGCCGGTGGCGCATCGCGTGCTCGCGCCGGAGCTTTGGCGTTTCACCCGGCGTTCGGTGCCGCGCGGCGTCGCGCTTGGCATCGTCACCGGCATTCTGGTGCCCATGGGCCAGATTCCGGCCTCCGCCGTGCTGGCGCTGCCGCTTCGGGCGAACATCCCGGCCGCGGCGCTCACCACCTTCTTCACCAATCCGATCACGACACCGCCGCTGTGGGTGGCAGCTTATTGGGTCGGGGCCTGGCTGCTGCGGTTCGATGCGAAGGTGCCCGGCCAACCGCTTGCCACCCACGCGCAGGTCAATGTCGGCTGGCTCGACTGGCTGCTGGTCGATGCCGGCCCCGCGACGCTCGTGGGCCTGCTGTTCTTCTCTCTGCTGGGGGCCCTGGTCGGCTATTTCGGCAGTGCGTTCGGGTGGCGCTTGTGGATCGGGCGAAAGTGGCGCCGCCGCCATCGCCGCTCCGCACGACACGAGGATACGTCTTTGAATTGACGGGCGATCCCCGCCCACTAAGACAGCCGCATTCCACCCAGTGTGAAGGACACATCATGCGGCGTTCGCTTCTGTTATCCTCTCTGCTCGCGGGCTCCGCGCTGCTCGGCGCCTGCGCCACGACCGGCGCCGCCGACCACGCCGCCGTCGCCGAGCAGACGCAGGTCGTCGGCCAGGTTGCGACGGGGCCGGTCAGCGCCGCCAACACTGCCAAGCCGCAGATCGGGACCTTCGGCTTCGACGAAGCCGGCATGGACCGCACGATCGCGCCAGGGGATGACTTCTACGGCTTTGCGAACGGCACCTGGGAAAAGACCACGCCGATCCCGGCCGACAAGTCGAACTTCGGCATGTTCACGGTGCTGGAGGACCTGTCGCGCAGCCGCACCCGCGAGATCCTGGACGGCGTGCGCACCGACGCGAACTCCAAGATCGGCGTCGCCTATGCGACCTACCTCGATCAGGCGTCGATCGACGCCAAGGGCCTCGCCCCGATCCAGCCCTGGCTCGGCAAGATCAAGGCACTGTCCGGCAAGACCGGCTATGCAGCGCTCGCGGCCGAGGCTTCGGTCAACGGCATCGAGGGTCCGTTCGGCGGCTATGTCGGCCCGGACGACAAGCACCCGGACGTCTATGCGCTGAACCTCAGCCAGTCGGGCCTCGGCCTGCCGGACCGCGACTATTACCTCTCCACCGACGCCAAGATGGTCGAGACGCGCAACGCCTATGTCGCGCACATCGCCAAGATGTTCACCCTGGCCGGCGAGCCCAATGCGCAAGCGCGCGCGGCCGCCATCCTCGCTTACGAGACCGGCATCGCCAAGGCGCACTGGACCCGGGTCGAAAGCCGCAACGCCGACAAGACCTACAACAAGCTGACGCTGGCGCAGCTTCAGAAGCAGGCCCCCGGATTCGACTTCCCGACCTATTTCAAGGGCATGGGAGCGAATGTTGACACGGTGATCGTGGCGCAGCCGAGCGCGGTGGCAGGCATCGCCAAGGCGATTGCTGCAGCTCCAGTGTCGGTCCTCAAGGACCAGATGCTGGTACGCTCGCTCGACCAATATGCCGGCGTCCTGCCGAAGGCGTTCGACCAGGAGAGCTTCGCCTTTTACGGCACCACGCTTTCGGGCACGCCGGAGCAGCAGCAGCGCTGGGAACGCGCGGTCGACTTCACCAGCGACGCGCTCGGGGACGAGGTCAGCCAGGTCTACGTCGCCAAGTATTTCCCGCCCGAGACAAAGGCTGCGGCCGATGCGCTGGTGCGCAACGTCACCGAGGCAATGGGCCGTCGGATCGACCAGCTCGAATGGATGGCCCCCGAGACGAAGCAGAAGGCGCGCGCCAAGCTCGCGGCGTTCACGCCCAAGATCGGTTATCCGGACAAGTGGAAGGATTATTCCAACCTCCAGATCCGCGCCGGTGATGCGCTCGGCAATGCGATCCGCGCCGCCAACTGGGCGCATGCCGACAACTTCTCCAAGCTGGGTCGCCCGATCCAGAAGTGGGAGTGGTACATGACCCCGATGACGGTGAACGCCTATGCGAACCCCGTCATGAACGAGATCGTGTTCCCGGCCGCGATCCTGCAGCCGCCGTTCTTCGATCCCAACGCCGATCCGGCGGTGAACTATGGCGGCATCGGCGCCGTCATCGGCCACGAGATCAGCCATCACTTCGACGACCAAGGCCGCAAGTATGACGCGAACGGCAGCCTCACCGACTGGTGGACGCCGGAGGACGTGACGCGGTTCGAACAACGCACTGCAGCGCTCGTCCGCCAGTATGACGCCTATGAGCCGCTGCCGGGCCTGCACGTGAAGGGCGCGCTGACGCTGGGCGAGAACATCGCCGACCTCGCCGGCCTCACCGTCGCGTGGGACGCCTATCAGCACGCGCTGGGCGGCAAGCCTGCCGGCGTCGTCGACGGCTACAACGGCGAGCAGCGCTTCTACCTGGGCTGGGCGCAGGTGTGGCGGCGCAGCTACCGTGAGGCGAACCTTCGCCAGCGGCTGCTGACCGATCCGCACTCGCCGTCGCAGCAGCGCGCCTGGGTCGTGCGCAACCTCGATCCCTGGTACGAAGGCTTCAAGCCGGCCGCCGGCAGCAAGCTGTACCTGGCACCCGACGCCCGCGTCCGCATCTGGTGATCCCGCCCCGGCGCGCGTCACGTCACCCGTGGTGCGCGCCGGTCTGCGGCCGGCCCGCTTGACGGTGCCCGGCAGGGCGCCCAACACGCCGCGATGGCACGCGTTTCCACCGCCACCGACGGCCCGGCCAAGGTCGACCGTCTCCCGTTCTTCGTTGCGCTCGGCATCGGCCTCGTCGCGGCGCTCCTCGTCCTCAAGATGGCCGGGGAGCCCGTGCTTGCGGCCGGCTTCCTCGCGGCGGCGCTGATCGTGCCGGCGGCGCTGTTCGCCTGGTACCGGTTTTCGAGCGTGCCTGCGGTCGAGGCGCCGCCTGCCGACTGGGCGCTCGCCCACGCCCTTGCCGAAGCGAGCGAGGAAGCGCTCGCGGTCACCGATCGCGCAGGGCAACTGGTTTGCGCAAACGGCCGCTTCGCCGAGCGGTTCGGCGGCTATCCGACCCCGCCGGGGCTGCCGCTGGAGGAGGAGGGCGCGGCCCAGCTTGCAGCCGCCGGCCGCGCCGCGTGGCGCGACGGCCGCGCCTCCGCCTGGATTCGTGCGGACGGCAATGTGCTGGAAGCGGCCATCGAGCGCGTCGGCGACGGGACGCTGGTGTGGCGCTTCTTTGGTGGCGGCCGCGCCACTGCGTCCGTCGAGGCGGAGCAGTGGCTGTCTGGCCCCCATGGTGATCGACTGGGCGGGGCCGGCATCATGGCCGCGCTGCTCGGCTCCGACGGCCGCATCCGTTCCGCCAATCGCGTGCTGCGTGCCCGCGCGTTGGGGCATGAGGAAGGCTCGATCGTCGGCCGCGACTTCGCCCGTTTCCTCACGACGGACGGCGAGGGGCGCATCCGCTTCGAGCGCGAGGGGGCTTCCGGCAATCCGTTGCGGTTGCTCCAGGTGCCCTTCCTTCCCGATGAAGGGGCACCGATGCTGGTCGTGCTCCTCGACGAGGAGGCGACGGAAGCGGTGGCGCCGATCTCCGGCGGCGCTGCGGGGCACGTGCGCGCGCTGGTCTCGCTGCTTCCGGTCGGCATGGCGCTGGTCGACCGCGACGGGCGCTTCCTGCACATGAACCACGCCTTTGCACGCGCAACCGGCGTCAATACCAACGCGCCGCCGCTCTATCCGGGCGATCTCGTCGTCCGTGAGGACAAGGGCGCGCTTGCCGATGCAATTCGTCGTTTCGCGGGAGGGGCGCAGCACGCCTCGGACATGGCGGTGCGGCTGATCAGCCACCCCGACGAGCCGATCGCGCTCACCATCGGGGGCGGGCGGGGGCTCGGCGACGCTGCGGTGCTGTTGACCCTCAAGGATACCGGCGAGGAATCGCGCCTGAAGCGCCAGGTCGCCCAGGCGACCAAGATGCAGGCGGTGGGCCAGCTGGCCGGCGGCGTCGCCCATGATTTCAATAACATATTGACCGCTATTATCGGTCATTGTGACCTGATGTTGATGCGCCATACCCCCGGCGACAGCGACTATGACGACATCCAGCAGATCCGCGCCAACTCCAATCGCGCGGCAAGCCTGACCCGCCAACTGCTCGCCTTCTCGCGCCAGCAGACGCTCCGGCCGCAGGTGCTGCAGCTTCCCGACGTGATCTCCGAAGTGTCGAACCTGTTGAAGCGCCTGCTGGGAGAGGCGGTCGAGCTGGTGGTGCGGCACGGTCGCAACCTCGGTCCCGTGCGCGCGGACCCGGGTCAGCTCGAGCAGGTGGTGGTGAACCTGGCGGTCAACGCCCGCGACGCCATGGTCGCCAAGAACCCCAACGGCCGCGGCCGCCTCGTGATCGAGACGCTGGCGATCGGCGCGGCCGAGGTGCGGGCGATGGAGAACGAGGTGCTTCCGGTCGGCGACTACACCGCGGTGCGGATCACCGATACCGGCACGGGCATCGCACCGGACGTGCTGCCCAAGATCTTCGAACCCTTCTTCACCACCAAGGAAGTGGGCAAGGGCACCGGGCTCGGCCTCTCGACCGTCTACGGCATCATCAAGCAGTCGGGCGGCTATATCTTTGCCGACTCGCAGGTGGGGCAGGGGACCTCCTTCACCATCTATCTTCCCGTCCATTCGGCGCCGGCGATCGCTGCTCCGCCCGCGCCGGTGCTGCCGCGGCGGGAGCGCCCCAGCGACATCTGGGGCACCGGCACGATCCTGCTGGTGGAGGACGAGGACATGGTCCGCTCGGTCGCCGAGCGCGCGCTGACGCGCCAGGGGTACAAGGTGCTGACGGCGGAGAATGGCGAGGCGGCGCTGGAGCTCCTCGCCGACCATCCGCAGATCGACCTGCTCGTGTCCGACGTGGTGATGCCGGCGATGGACGGGCCGACCATGGCCCGGCACGTGCGGCGCATCTATCCCGACCTGCCGATCCTCTTCATGTCGGGCTATGCCGAGGAGCAGCTTCGCCGATCGATCGATCTCGGCAACGTCGCCTTTCTGCCGAAACCCTTCTCCGTTCAGCAGCTTGGCGAAGCTGCTCGTGACGTTCTGGCAACGAAATGAGGCTTGGCGTTCGTGCCGTCATCTGCTTAGACGCGCGGGCATGACAGCTCCCCAGCGTATCCTCATCGTCGAGGACGAGCCCCTGATCGCGATGATGCTCGAGGATTTCCTCGACATCCTCGGCAAGTCCGTCGCCGGCACCGCCGATTGCGTCAGCGATGCGCTGTCCCGGATCGAGGAGGGCGGCATCGATGCCGCGATCCTCGACGTCAATTTGCGCGGCGGTGAGAAGAGCTGGCCGATCGCGGACGCGCTTGCCGCTGCCGGCATTCCGTTCGTGCTTGCCACCGGTGGGTCCGGCGACGCGGTGGAGCCCACGCACCGCGACCGCCCGGTGTTGCCCAAGCCGTTCACCATGGATGGCGTGGAGAAGGCGCTCACCGAACTCGGCTGAGCGCCGTTCTGCTTTTCCAGTTGTTGTACGTCCGGAGCGCTCCATCCACGGGCGCGATGCGGCGCGTCTGTCTCATGTAGTTCGCCTCTTGTTCTCGCGGAACAAATGGAATACATGGCGAACAACGCGTTGAACGGCTCGCGCGGTTGCTCTAGCGATGGAGGCCACGAATGGCGGCAAACCTCAAGGTGATCGACAGCAAGATGGCAGCGACCAACGACAGGGCTGCGGGCGAGCGGCAGAAGGCGCTCGACGCGGCGCTCGCGCAGATCGACCGCGCGTTCGGCAAGGGTTCGGCGATGAAGCTGGGCCAGAAGGAAGCGATGCAGGTCGAGGCGATCTCGACCGGTTCGCTCGGGCTCGACATCGCGCTCGGCGTCGGCGGCCTGCCGCGCGGCCGCGTGATCGAGGTCTATGGTCCGGAAAGCTCGGGCAAGACCACGCTCGCGCTCCACGTGATTGCAGAGGCGCAGAAGAACGGCGGCACCGCCGCGTTCGTAGACGCCGAGCACGCGCTCGATCCCGTTTATGCCAAGAAGCTGGGCGTCAACATCGACGAACTGATCGTGTCCCAGCCCGACACCGGCGAGCAGGCGCTCGAGATCACCGATACGCTGGTGCGTTCGAACGCGATCGACGTGCTGGTGGTGGATTCGGTTGCGGCGCTGGTGCCGCGGGCGGAGATCGAGGGCGAGATGGGCGACAGCCACGTCGGCCTCCAGGCCCGCCTGATGTCGCAGTCGTTGCGCAAGCTGACCGGCTCGATCAGCCGCTCGCGCTGCATGGTGATCTTCATCAACCAGCTGCGCATGAAGATCGGCGTGATGTACGGCAATCCGGAGACGACGACGGGCGGCAATGCGCTCAAGTTCTACGCCTCGGTCCGCCTGGACATCCGCCGCACCGGCCAGATCAAGGACCGTGAGGACATCATCGGCAACTCGACGCGGGTGAAGGTCGTCAAGAACAAGGTCGCCCCACCGTTCAAGCAGGTCGAGTTCGACATCATGTACGGGGAGGGCATCTCCAAGATCGGCGAGATCCTCGACCTGGGCGTGAAGGCCGGACTGGTGGAGAAGGCCGGCGCCTGGTTCAGCTACGACTCGGTCCGCATCGGGCAGGGTCGCGAGAATGCCAAGACCTTCCTCAAGGAGAATGACGAACTCCGCGACCGCCTGGAGCGCGCGATCCGTGCGCGTACGGAAAAGGTCGCCGAGGAAATGATGACCGGCCCCGATGCCGAGGACGGCGAAGACGATCTCTGATCGCCCGCTGATGCCCTGAGAAAAGGCCCGCTGGCTCCCGCCGGTGGGCCTTTTTTATGGCGGCACTCGGCCGCGGCCAGGATCTTCTCGTTGCCGGATGCTCGAGGGGCTCCCCTGCCAGCGTGACTTCACGCCGAAGTAGGAGAGTTCACCTACTTCGTACTCCGGCGGAGGCCGGGGCCCAGCTGCGACGGCTGCGGAACGTCAGCGTAGCCCTTCGCCTCGCGGCGCCAGCCTTGCGCGCGCCGTACCGCACGGAGCACCGCAAGCCGCCGCATCAAACGCCCAGCGGCGCCTGCCCTCCAAATGCCGGACGCGCCGCGACTTCCCTGGTGCAAGCGGCCCGACAGAGCAGGGCGCTCGCTGCGTCAGTCGCTCATCTTGACCGGCTGGATCAGCCCGGACGCATCATAGCGGATCTGCTGGATCGCAACCCGGCGTTCCCCGGCATAGGGACCATCACCGGTCTGCCCTTCCCAACGGTGGTAGACGATCAGCCACTCGCCCGTTTTCGGATCCCGCACGAAACTGTGGTGCCCAGGGCCCTTGTACTTGGCATCGGCCGTCAGGATCGCGCCGCGATACTGCCAGGGCCCGGTCGGCGAGGATGCGGTCGCATAATGGACGGAATAGTCCGAGCGGTTCCAGCGGCCGTGGCTGTACGAAAGATAGTAGATGCCGTTCCGCTCGTGCACGAACGCGCCTTCCGTGAAGTGCGGCGGCTGCTCGACCGGGATCTCCCGCGCGATCGTCACCATGTTCGGGGCAAGCTCGAACACCCGCAGCTTCGCACCGGCACTGCCCCCCGCATAAAGCAGTGGGCGTCCGGATTTCGGGTCGATGAACACGGTGGGGTCGATCGCCTCAAAGCCGTCGCCGCCGGTCAGCAGCGGCTTGCCGCTGTCGGTGCAGGGGCCGGCAGGGCTGGAGCAGACGGCGACGCCCAGCCGGCTCGGCGTCGGATTCTGCGGGCCGATCGAATAGTAGAAATAGTAGCGGCCGCGATCGACGATCATGTCCGGTGCCCAGAGGTAGTGCACCGGCGCGCCGTCCGCCTTGGTCCAGCGAATGTCCCTCAGGCGCAGCAGCGGGTGCTTCTTCCAGTTCCGCCGGTCCGCCGTGGACCAGGCCTGTAGCCCATCCCCGCCGGTGGGATAGACCCACATCTTGCCCTCCGCCACCATGGCCGAGGGGTCCGCCCCCGCAAAGACCGACGGAACTTCCTGCGCCACACCTGCCGTGGCTGAGAGGAGCAGGGCGGCCGCCGCGCCTGCAAGCGTGCTACAGCGGCGGTACGAAAGAGTTCTGGACGTCATCCGCCCACTCTGCCGGTCCAGCCACCGCAAGCGCAAGGGTGTCCGAGACGACCGCCAGCCTCAGTTCGGCCCTTGCCCGGGCTCTCCCGCGGAAAGCGATGGCGCCTGCGGCGGCACGGGGCTGCTCGCCGCCTCGACCGCTTCGTCGTACCAGCCCGCCAAGTCGACCTTCATCTGGTGCAGCGCTTCCGGGTTCACATAGGTCATGTGCCCGGCGGGATAGTAGCGGAACGAGAGGTTCCCCTGCTGCGACCGCTCCAGCATCATGTGCCCCAGGTCGTTTTCGGTCCCGAAGAACGGCGTCGCCATGTCGTAGTACCCGTTCAGCGACAGCACCTTCAGATACGGGTTCGCGCGCATCGCCGCGCCGAGGTCCAGCGCCGTGTTGGGGTTGTTCTGGGCGCCAAAGCCACGTCCCGGCGCCTTGTGCTGCCAGTTCCACGTCCATCCGGCGGCATCTCGGGCGCTCAGCCGGTAGGGCATCTCCGTCTTGTAGCCGAGCGTATGGGTCACATAATCGTGGAAAGTCGCAATGAACGCGCCGCTGATCGCATCCGAGGAGGCATCGGTTTCCGGCCGTTCGCCCGCCGCGTCCGGATCGATCCCGGTGTAGCGAGAGTCGAACCGGCCGATGGTCTGCCGCCGGTCGCGCAGCAACTCCTTCTGGAAGCGCGCCAGATCGACTCGCAGGTTCGCCTGCTTGATGAAGGCGGGCGAGAGTCCGATCAGCTGGCTCATCTGCTCGGCGATCGTGTTTTCTTCTGCCGGCGAGATGGTCTGCCCCTTGGCGAGTGCCGCGGCATAGGGTCCGACCGCAAAGGCGCGTGCCCGGGCGACGGCCGTTGCCACGTCGGCAGGCGGGTTCGGCAGCTTGCGGTGGTACCAGGCGGTCGCTGCAAAGCTCGGAAGATAGTTCAGGTACAGCTGGTCGAGGCCCGGTTGGCGATAGCCGTAGTTCATGATCGAGGAGAGCAGCACCACGCCGTTCAGCGCCATGCCCCGGTCCTGGAGCTGATAGGCGAGCGCACCCGATCGCAACGTGCCATAGCTTTCGCCGAACAGGAACTTGGGGCTGTTCCAGCGTCCGTTCTTCGTCACGTAGCGCAGGATCGCCTGGGCGAACACGTCGGCATCCTCGTCGACACCGTAGAAAGCCTCGGGCTTCGCATCGCCGAGCGGCCGGGAATAGCCCGCGCCGATCGCGTCCAGGAACACCATGTCGGTCTTGTCGAGCAGCGTCTCGCCATTGGGCCCGAAATCATAGGGCGCCGGCTTGATGAACTCCGGGTTGGTGGTCTTCAGGCGGACGGGGGCGAAGGAACCCATGTGCAGCCAGAAGGTCGGGCTGCCGGGACCGCCGTTGTAGAAGAAGGTGATCGGGCGCTTGGTGCCGGGCTTGGTGCCGTCGAGTGTGTAGGCGGTGTAGAACATGCTCGCCGTCGGCTTGCCCTCGATGTCGCGCACGGTGAGCGTGCCCGCGGTCGCCGTATAGCCGAGCGACCGGCCGCCGACTGTAACCCGGCCCTTGGATCGCGCTTCCTGCTCCTCGACCGGAGGAATGGCCCAGCCTGCCTCGGCCTGCTCCTTCATCTTGTCCTTGTGATCCTCGGCCCCCGCGCGCCCGCGCTCCACTTTGGGCTCTGCAGCCCCCTGGGCAGTCGCTGCGGCGGAAGAGCAAAGCAGCAGGGCGACGAGAAACCTGACACCGATCGACATTCACAAACCCCCAGAAGAAAACATGAATTCGGCACCGGCGCCCAGCCGCCCAGACGAGGCTGGCCGCGCCATCGGCAGGGTCAGTTCACCCGCCGTACCCGCATGGCAGGCTGACCCGCCACATTCGCCAGATAGCTGCCCATTGCCGCCCGGCGGATTGCGATCGCCATTCCCGGCTTCGGATCGCGCGCCAGGATGCGTCCGTCGATCTGCTGCCACCGCGCGCCATCGGCGAGCACCATGACCCACTTCCCATCCGGCGTCGTGCTGACGCCTTTGATGCTGGTGTCGATGCGGGTAGGCGGAGGAGGCGCTTGTTCCTGCTCGCGCACCGCGATCGCCGGGGCGGGAGCGCTGCGCCCGAATTGCGCCGCCTGCGCCTCCGCGATCCGGGTGCGGGTCGCCACCACCAGATCCCCCTTGTTCAGCAGCACCTCCACCTCTGCGGTGCGGGCGTCGAGGCAGCGCAGTCGCGCCGCCGCGTCGGTGATCGTGCGGCATTGGAGCAGGGCCTGCAGGGGCTCGGCCCGACCCGGGTCGGCCTGGCGGGCGAGGGCAGCGGGAGAGGCGAGCACAAGTCCCAGCCCGAACGCCATTCCCAAAGCCCTATGTGCGGAAGCCATCACTTCGATCTCCCGACGCGCGCCAAAGGCGACGCGCTGTTCCTGAACGTTGCATTTATGCGACAGTGTCGCGCCATTTTCTTTCATCGTGAAAGCAGTCTTGCAACTATTTTTGTGCAGTGCATCGTAGGCGGACGAACAAAAGTTCGAGAGGCATGATCCTGAAAGATTCGAGCCCGTCTGGCTCGGGGGCAACAGAAGGGGAACTGCATGAATCACAATCGTGGACGCCGCCTGGCGCTGCGCGCCGGCGCCGCACCTTTGGTATTGATCGCCGCTACACTCGGCTTTCCTGCTTTCGCGCAGGATGCGCCTCAGGAAAGCACCTCAACCTCCCAAAATGTCGGCATCAGCGCCGTCCCGACCGGCAGCGGCGAGCCGAACCAGAGTGTTGACGAAAACCAGGGAACGATCGTTGTTACGGGGTCGCGTATTGCACGCCGCGATCTGACTTCGGACAGCCCGCTCGCAGTTGTTTCTCAGGAAGAGTTCAAGCTTTCCGGCGCAGTGAACGTCGAAAGCGTAATGAACACGCTGCCGCAGGTCATTCCGGGATCGACCGGATTCTCGAACAATCCTGGTGGCGGCGTCGCGACGCTGAACCTGCGCGGCCTGGGCTCCAATCGGAACCTGGTGCTGGTCAACGGTCGCCGGTACATGTTCTATGACACCTCCCAGGTGGTCGATCTCAACACGATCCCGGCGTTCCTGATCGACGGCGTGGACGTCGTTACCGGCGGCGCGTCGGCCGTGTATGGCTCGGACGCGATCGCGGGCGTGGTCAACTTCCGCCTCCGCAACGACATCAACGGCGTTGAAGCCGGCAGCCAGTACAGCATTACCGGCGAAGGCGATGGCCGTCGTTGGGACACCTATCTCGCGATGGGCACCGACTTCGACGAGGGTCGCGGCCACATCACGGCCTATGGTGAGTATTACCAGCGCGGCGCGATCTTCCAGGGGGCACGCGACTTCTCCGCTGTTGCCCTGGGCGACGACGGCACCAGCCTGGTACCGCTGGGCAGCCCGTCGGTCCCGAACGGCCGCTTCTACGTGAACCCGTCGACGGTCTGCGTGGGTGGCACCGGCGCGACCTGCGCCGGCGGCACGAACTTCACCCGCGGCGCGGGTTCGCTGTCGGCGAACGGTACGCTTGGTCAATACTACACCGGCCCGAATACGTCGCGCCCGTTCACGACCGACGACTACTACAACTACGCGCCGGACAACCTGCTCCAGGTTCCGCAAGAACGCTGGATGCTGGGCGCCTACGCCAACTACGAGGTGAACGAGTGGTTCAACCCGTATCTGGAGGTGTCGTTCGTCAACAACCGCGTTCAGAACGAGCTGGCGGCGACGCCGATCAGCGGCACGTTCGGCATTGCGCTGGACAACCCGTTCCTCTCGACGGCGGATGCCTCGTCGCTGGCTGCCATCGATGCGCAGGAAGCTGCCATCGACGCAGCGCTGATCGCGGCCGGCGGCACGGCGCGCTACGGCAACCCGGGCGTGGTCAACGTCGCGCTCGCGTCGCGCACCAACGCGGTTTCCTCGCGTCAGGCGCTCGACGATCGCAACGCGTTCCGCGTGCTGATCGGCACCACGGGCGCGGTGACCGGCGACATCAAATATGACGCCTATTACAGCTACGCCCGTACCCGGAACTCGAACATCCAGTACGGCAACATCTCGCGCTCCGCATTTGCGGCCGAACTGCTGGCGAACCGCCTCAACATCTTCGGCCCGGGCCTGATCTCGGCCGAGGAGATCTCCGCGATCTCGATCACGACGCAGAACACCGATATTTCCGAGCTGCAGGTGGCGCAGGCATCCATCTCGGGTTCGCTGTTTGACTTCGGCCTTGGCGGCGGGGACGTCGGCTTCGCGCTGGGTGGCGAATATCGCTCGGTGGAAAGCCAGTTCATCCCCGATCAGGCTCTGTCCTCAGGCGACGTCGTGGGCTTCAATGGCGGTGATCCGACTGCGGGCGGCTACAACGTCAAGGAGGTGTTCGGCGAACTTCGGGTTCCGCTGCTGGGCGGCATGCCGTTCGCAGAGCGTCTCGAACTGAACGGCGCGTTCCGCTACTCGGATTATTCGCTGGGCGGCGTCGGTGGCGTCTGGACCTACACGGGCGGTGCGCAGTGGGCGCCGATCCGGGACATCACCTTCCGGGGCCAGTATTCGCGGGCGGTGCGTGCGCCGAACGTGGCCGAGCTCTTCGGCGGCCTGTCGAATGGCTTCCCAGGCGCGACCGATCCGTGCGCAACGCCGGGTGCGCAGAACGACGCCGAGCTCGTCGCCATCTGCACCGCAACCGGCGTTCCCGCCGGTGCGGTGGGCTCCGGCACGTCGCTGCAGCCTGCTACCCAGATCGAGGGCGTGTTCGGCGGTAACCCGAACCTTCAGGAAGAAGTCACCGACACCTACACCGCCGGTGTGGTGCTCGCGCCGCGCTTCCTACCCGGTTTCCACCTCACTGCCGATTACTTCAACATCACGGTGGACAATGTCATCGCCTCGTTGGGCGGCGGCGTTGGCGGCATTCTGAACCTGTGCTACAACGTCTATCGGGACGTGAACAACGTCTACTGCCAGGCGATTTCGCGCAACGAAGATGGCACAATCCAGAACCCGAGCTTTGTCACGGCCATCAACTACAATGGGGCGAGCCTGAAAACCTCGGGTATCGATCTGTCGGCCGACTACACCCAGACGTTGGGATTCGGAATGTTCGGCGCTGAGAGCAAGCTCAACGCCTTCTTCCAGGGTACCTGGACGGAGAAGAATGAGTTTGCGCCCGCGGCGGGGCAGGATGCGTACACCTGCGCCGGCTACTTTGGTGTGAACTACTGCGGCACCCCGCAGTCGAAGTACAAGTGGTCGTCGCGCCTGTCGCTCATCGACGGTCCGATGACCGCCAGCCTGCGTTGGCGGTACCTGTCCAGCGTTAAGGCGGACTCGATCGCCAACGCGGGCGTCGATCCGGCAGAGCTGGCTGTGCCGAAGCTCAAGGCGAAGAACTACATCGACCTCGCCTTCTCGTTCGACCTGACCGACACCTACAACTTCAGCTTTGGTGTCAACAACGTCGGCAATGTGAAGCCGCAGCTGATCGGCGACGATCAGGAACAGGCGAACACCTACCCGGGCGTCTATGATGTGCTGGGTCGCGACTTCTACGCGGCGGTTCGCTTCCGCTTCTGACGCGCTCGCGCAACGGAGCAAAAGGGTGTGGCCCGGGGGAAACCTCGGGCCATTTCCTTGTCCGGCTTAGAAGAACACATCGAAGGCCACGGTCAGCCGCTCTCCGCTCGAAAAGGGTCGGGTGCCGTGGAACAGATAGCTCGGGAACAGCACCAATTGTCCCGGCTGCGGCTCGAACTGGGCGAGCGGCCCCAGCGGAAGGTTCGCCGCGTCCGGCGGGCGCCCGATCTCCAGCCACCCCTCGCGTGCGGCGCGATCGAGATCGACCGGGACACTCACATACAAGGCGGAGCTCAGCACCCCGCGCGGATGGATGTGGCTGACGTGAAAGCCCGCACCGCGCAATCGTACCGACCAGGATCCGGCCAAACGGGGAGGAGTCTCCCGGTGGCGGAGCAGCGGATGGCGCGGATCTGCCGGGGGAAGGGCGGCCATGTGGCTCGTGATCGCCTCCAGCAACAGCGCCTTCAGCCGGCGTAGCTGCGGCTCGGTCCGGGCAAGCAGACGCCCGCGTGTCTGGGTCCCGCCGCGCAGCGACTGCCCTACGGGGTGCGCCCGGCTTCGATGCAGGTCGCGCAACAGGTCCGCCAGTTGCGCCAGCTCGGCCGCGTCGATGGCGAGCTGCCGGGGTGCGTATAGGCCGGGCTGCCTGCTCAGCCACTGGTGCCGCGGATCATCGAGAAGCCGCCATGCCAGATCCAGGAAGGCCCAGCCTGCCACGCTTCCGGCATCCACCGCCACGTGCCGCTCCAGCAGCCGGGCGGCGAGCTGCGCGTCTCCCTGCGCCAATGCGCACCGCGCCCGCGGCATCAGCGTCTCTTCGGCGTCCGGCAGGGCATCAAGCACACCGTGCGCCCGATCCAGATTGCGCGCCTCGATCGCCAGATCGGCTTCCTCCAGCAGCCATTCCGCACGCTGCCCAAGCGTGCTTCGCGCCGCCTCCAGCGCTGCCAGCGCCTCCATGTGCCGGCCCGCCCGATGTAGCAGGCGCCAGCGGGACTGGTGCAGCGCGACGCTCTCCGGAACCCGCGCGAGCGCCGCCTCGTGGCTCTCGGTCAGGCGATCGGCGAGCCCGGCTTCGGAACGCATGCGGGCAAGCTCCTCATGCGCTTCCACCCACTCGGGCACCCGGATCACCGCATCCTCCAGCAAGGCCATCCCGCCCGGATCGCCATCCGCCTCCAGGGCATTGGCCAGTCCCAGCAGCACGTCCGGCCCTGCCGCACCCGCCGTCGCGCAGTGGCGAAACCGCGCCGCCGCATCCGCCTCCCCGCGTTCCAGGCCGACACGCGCGCGCCCTCGCAAGGCGGTCGGCCGTGTCGGCTCGAGCGACAGCGCCTGGTCGAATGCCGCCGCAGCTTCATCGAGCCGGTCGCAGTCGCGCAGGATGGCGCCGCGGATGCTGTGCGCATTTGCCGCGCGCAGATCCAGGGCCAGCGCCGCATCCACATCGGCCAGCGCTTCGTCAAGCTGCTGAAGTTGCTGCCGAAGCACGGCGCGATTCACCAGCGCGTCGACGGCTGCCTTTCCCGAGCCTCCTGCCGCGACCGAATAATGCCGAAGCGCCGCCTCTATGTCGCCCGCGTGCGCACAGAAGTTCGCGTAATTGTTATTAATCTGCCCATCCTGGGGCGCGCGCGCCAGCGCCTGGCGAAAGAGTTCGCCGGCGTCCGCAAGGCGATCTTGCCGCCGCGCGACGAGCGCCATCAGATGAAAGGCTGCCGCCGGTGCGCTCTCCTGCGCGATCACCGGTTCCAGTTCCGCGCGCGCGCCGTTCAGATCGCCTGTCCGAAATGCCGATTCCGCGCGCGCAAGTCGCTGGAGAAGTCTGCTGTCCATGACGCATGGTTTAAGCTTTGCTCCCGCCTGTCCAGCAGGACTTCGCATGCCCACGGACACAAGCGCTTGAATGTTCGGCTCCGACCCCGGAAGGTGGCGGCATGCCCAATGAGCCCCTGCCGCTGTTCGACCTCAATCCCGCGCAAGATGTCGCGGCGCTTGCACGGGAGTTTGCCGGAACCGGCCGCTTGCAGGTGCGCGACCTGCTCACCCCTCGCTCGGCCGATGTGCTCGCCGACGTGATCCAGCGGCAGACGCCGTACGGTTTGGCCTATCGCGAGCCGGGATCGGCGCCGAAGTCGGTCCGCGCCGATGCGGTGCGTGCCATGCCGCGGACCGAGCACGGGCGCCTGTGGCAGTCGATCGGTGCCGGGGTGGGGCAGGGGGGCTATGGCTTCATCTACGGCCAGTATCCGATGCTGGACGCCTATCTGGGTAAATGGGCGCCGGGGCACCCGCTGGAACTGGTCCTCGAATATATCAACACGCCCGAGTTCCTCGGCTTCGTGCGGGCGATCACCGGCATGCCGTCGCTCATCAAGGCGGATGCGCAGGCGACGCTCTTCGCGCCCAACAACTTCCTCGCGATGCACGACGACCGCGGCACCGGCGAGGAGGGGCGGCAGGTCGCCTATGTCCTCAGCCTCGCCCGGGAATGGCGCCCCGACTGGGGCGGCTATCTGCTGTTCTACGACGATGACGACGACGTGATCGCGGGCATGAAACCCCGCTTCAACTGCCTGAACCTCTTCCGCGTGCCGCAGCGGCACAACGTCAGCTACGTGCCTCCCTTCGCCCCGGTCGGCCGCTATGCGATCACCGGCTGGTTCCGGGATCGGTAAGCGTGCTCGAAGGGCTCCAGCTCAACCCCGCGCTCGACTGGCCCGCGCTCGCGGCGGAGTTTGCCGCGCAAGGGCGCATTCGCATCCACGGCTTCCTCGCCGATCCGGTGTCGGCGTTGCTTCACGCAGAGTTGCGCCGGCGCGAGGACTGGCGCCAGCTGGTCAACAGCGGCGAGAAGCTGTTCGAGCTCGATCGGGCCACCCGCGCCGCCATGTCGGCCGAGCAGGCGCAGGCACTGGAGGCGGCGGTACAGGCCGGCGCCCGGTCCGGCTTCCAGTACCGCTACGAGACGCTTCGCCTGACCGACGGCGATGGGGGTGGCAATCCGGGCGATCCGGGGCTTTCAGCCTTCACCCGCTGGATGTCGGCCGGCGCCGCCCGCGACCGTCTTCGCCAGCTCACCGGCTCGGAGGCGATCGACTTCGCGGACGGGCAGGCGACGGCCTATGCCCCAGGGGACTTCCTGACCGGGCATACCGACGAGGTTCCCGGCAAGCACCGGCATGCGGCTTATGTCTTCGGCCTCACGCCGCAATGGCGGACGGAGTGGGGCGGGCTGCTGCTTTTTCACGAGGAACGCGGCGCGGTCAGCGGCATGTCTCCGGGGTTCAACACGCTGGATGTCTTCGCCGTCCCGCAGCTTCACAGCGTCTCCCGCGTCGCGCCGGAGGCTGCGTACCGCCGCTATGCGATCACCGGCTGGCTGCGTTCCCGTCCGCCGCGCGCCTGACGTTCGTCCACTCCAGAAATCCGGGGAAGCTCCTCCATGCGCCTTCTTGCCTCTGCCGTGCTGCTGTCGCTCGTTCCGCTCGCCCCGATGCCGGCGCTCGCCCAGACGAGCGTGCCCGCCGGCGCTGCCGACGCACGGCTGCGGACGCTCTACGAAAAAGAGTGGGCATGGCGGCAGAACGAGTTCGCCCGCGTCGCCGACGACGACAGCTGGAGCGCGAGCGGCGACCACCTGCCCCACGTCGATGCCGCCACCCAGCAACGCCGGCTCACCTACTGGCAGGGGATCGCCCGAGAACTCGACGCGATCCCCGCCGCGGAGCTTTCGCCGGAGGAGCGGATCAACGCTGCGGTGTTCCGCACGACGCTGGAGGCGAACATCGCCAACCAGAAGTTCCGCCACTGGGAAATGCCGCTCAACGCGGACAGCAATTTCTGGTCCGGGCTCGCAGCGCGCCAGCCCTATGCCCGTGCAGAGCAGTACCGGCGCTATCTCGGCCGCATGCGCGATGTTCCGCGCTACTTCGACGAGCAGATCGCCAACATGCGGGCGGGCCTGAAGCGTGGCTTCAGCGTGCCGCGGGTGACGCTCGCCGGCCGCGATTCCTCGATCGCCGCCTATGCGGTGGCAGAGGTGGAGAAGAACCCCTTCTATGCGCCGTTCGCGACGATGCCGTCGAGCATCCCGGCGGCCGAGCAGGCAAAGCTGCGTGAAGAAGCGCGCGCGCTGATCGCCGGCCAGGTGGCGCCCGCCTATGATCGGCTGCTGCGCTTCTTCCGAAGCGAGTATCTGCCGAAAACCCGCACCACGCTGGCGGCAGAGGCGATGCCGGACGGCAAGGCCTTCTACCAGGCACAGATCCGTGAATATACGACGCTGGACCTCACCGCCGAGCAGATCCACGCGCTGGGGCTGAAGGAAGTCGCGCGGATCAGCGCGGAGATGGAGAAGACCAAGGCGGCGGCCGGCTTCCAGGGCAGCATGGCCGAATTCCTGAAGTTCCTGCGCACCGACCCGCAATTCTATGCACGCACGCCGGACGAGCTGCTGGGCGTATCCGCCTATGCCGCGAAGCGGGTCGACGGCCAGCTGAAGAACACCATCGGCCGCTTGCCGCGCTACCGCTTCACCATCGTGCCGGTGCCGGATGCGATCGCGCCCTTCTACACCGCCGGTCGCGGCGGGCTGGAGGCGTGCTCGATGAACACCTATGACCTGCCGTCGCGCCCCCTTTACCAGATCCCGGCGCTGACGCTGCACGAATGCAATCCCGGGCACAGCCTGCAGGCGGCGATTTCCCTTGAGGGTCCCGACCGGCCGGCCTTTCGCCGCCAGACCTATTTCTCCGGCTATGGCGAAGGCTGGGGGCTTTACACCGAATGGCTCGGCACCGTCATGGGCATCTACCGTACGCCCTATGAAGATTTCGGCCGGCTTTCTTACGAGATGTGGCGCGCGTGTCGCTTGGTGATCGATACCGGCGTCCACCACCAGGGCTGGAGCCGTGAGCAGGCGATCGCCTATCTCGCGCAGCATACCGCCCTGTCGCAGCACGAGATCGAGACCGAGGTCGATCGCTACATCAGCTGGCCGGGCCAGGCGCTCGCCTACAAGCTTGGCGAGATGACGCTGCGGCGCAAGCGCGCCGACGCCGAGCGGCAGCTCGGCACCGCGTTCGACCAGCGCTGGTTCCACGACGTGGTGCTGGGGCTCGGCTCGGTGCCGCTGCCGGTGCTGGAGCAGGAGATCGACCGCTGGATCCAGAGTGGCGGCAAGAACCCGAACGCGCCCGCCGCCTAGCTGTTTGATCCCACGGTTTGATGGTGCGATCCTTTCGTTGGAATGGAAGGAAGCCGTATGGGACAGGTACGTCACGGGAGCGCCACGACCACGCACGCTGTCCGAGCAGCAATACAGCGATC